>JAMOMX010000146.1 GCA_027066935.1 Sulfurimonas sp.
CTTTATCTATACTGGTAGTAATAGCTATTTTTCTCTTTCTTGATAATAAAAAAAGTGATATTGCTGTTTTGATAAAAGAGAAAGAAGAGCCAAAAAGTATCGAAACTGTAAATGAAAAAGAAGACATAAATAGTTCAAAAGATATACCTAAAGTAATTTCAGAACTTCATCAATCACAAGAAGTTAAAAAAAGTATTGAGCCTGTGTTAAAAGTTGAAATTGCTTCACAAAAAGTTAATATCCAGCAAAAAGAAGAACCAAACCAGATTATCATCCTTGCCGATGAGGATATTGATGAAAAAATTACACCACAAAAAGTTGTAAAAAATATAGAGCCAGCTCCTGTAATAGTAAGTACGCAAACCAAAAATGACCCTTATCAAGATATTTATAACCGCTACCTAAACAAACTACAAAAAGATAAATCCACAAAACTGATAATCATAAGCCATACCAATGCCAACAATGCATACGACAAAGCCCAAGAGAGGGCATATGAAGTAAGTTTAAAGTTAAGAAACAAAGGTATCAAAAGATCAAACATTATAACAAAAATTGAGATGGATGGTAAAGACAAAATAACATTTGACTTTAGAAAAATAGTAAACTAGGAGAATAAATGTCTAAAATCATATCAGTAATTTTTATCTCACTCATGTTAGTTGGTTGCACAAACAATCAATCAAGTAACAATCTGCTTACAAAACCAGATAAAGTCATAATCAACAATATACCACTATCTAAAAAAGTTAAAATTATCGGCTTTTCAACAAGATTTGTAAATAATATACTTGAAGCTTATATAGAAGTACAAAATTTATCAAAACAAAACTATAACGGTAAATTTGAGTATCGTTTTAAATGGTATGGTAAGGAAAAGTATGAAGTAGGGCAAGATTTATCTATCTGGAAACCACTGTTTTTAGATGCACTTGACTCTAAAAAAATTACAGGATTTGCTTCTACTGAAAAAGCGGAAAGTTTTAAATTTTATATCAGAGAGATACAGAAACCATGAGAGAGTTTATAGGGGTATTGATAATTTTTTTATTTGTTGGGTGTGCTACAAGTAATCGTGGAGAGGTGATGAGAGTTGATCCAAAAAGTATGAATGATACAGGTTTGGGTTTTGGTGCAGAAGATCTTCATATAGTTGTAGAAAAGATGGTAAGTTCTATGTTAAAACATCAACTGTTTGATGGGGCACCTGTTATAGATATAAAAGATATAGAAAATAGAACGGATGAACATATAGATACAAAAGCGATAACAGATAGTATAAGAACTATGGTAATAAAGAGTAACCGAGCAAAATTTGTGGATAGCTCCATAAGACCAACACTGATAGATGAACTTAATTATCAAAATAGTAACAAATATATGGATAAAACAAAGTCTAAGCAAATAGGTAAACATATAGCACAAGGTTATATTTTAGATGGAGCTATCACAGCCATCAAACAGAGAAACAGCAATCAAGTGAGCTATTTTTACAAGATAGTATTACAACTGCACAATATAGAAACGGCATCCATAGATTGGATAGATGAGCAAGAAATTAGGAAGGTTTATACAAAGTAGTGAGACTAGCTATTTTGTTCTTTATCTTGGTAGTATTAAGTGGTTGTTCAAATAGTACATCAAATATACAAAGAGTAGATACAAAAGCGATGTATCTTACAACCATTCACTGGAGTAGTGAAGATCTTCAAACTATGGCAGAGTCTATGGTAGTATCTATCTTAAAGTCAGAAGTTTTAGATGACTCTTCAAAGAAAGTTTTCTCTTTTTTAAAAATAAAAAATAGTACATATGACCATATAGATACACAAAGTATAACAGAAACTATAAAAACAGGTTTGATAAAAAGTGGTAGAGTTGCAATAATTGATATACAAAAAAGAGATATTTTAAATAAAGAGTTAGAGTATCAAGATAGTCAGCAGAGATATTTTCAAGAGATAAAAAAGATAGGTAGACAGTTTGGTGTAGATGGTATATTCTTTGGAGAAATAAGTGCCATTTACCAAAAAAATTCTCTCTCAAAAGATATGTTTTTTAAATTTACATTAAATTTGGTAGATATAAAGAGTGCTCAAATCATTTGGAGTGAAGAAAAAGAGGTGAGAAAAATCTATAAAAAGAGATATTTTGGCTGGTAGTTTACTTTTTTCTTAATTTAAAATCCAATAAATCCAAAATATATGCTTTATAATTAAAAAAGTAAATCAAATTAAAAGGGTCAAGATATGAAGAAATTTTTCTTTAGTATATTAGTTACAAGTTTTGCAACACAACATGTATTTGGTAGTACAATTGAGGATAAAGTTGCTGAGATTTTAGTGGCAAAAGTTAATGCAGATAAAGAGGTTGCTTTAGAGGCTGTTAGTAGTTCTCCAAAAATTACTATTGATGGTGATATATTTAATAAAGTAACAATTGGTGAAAATGTGGTACTAGTAGGAAATGGCGGTATATTTCTTTTGGGTGATATTGAAATAGGTTCAATAACCAATATTGTAGAGTTAAGAAAAAACTCTATCGTAATTGGAAATGTTGGTGTTGCTGTTGGTGGAGGTTGATAGTTGTGAAATTGCTCTTTATCTATATCCTTTTAAGCCTATATTTTATACCGGTTTTTGCTGATATCTCTGCTGTAGAACAATATATGGTTAAGAAAAAAGCCAAGAAAAACAGTTGTTATATATATGTTGAGATTGATGGAAATAGTGAGTGGAAAAAAAAGAGAACAGAGTTAGATACAAAGATAGATTCAGAGTCTCCTTTTTGTAATAAAATCACTATTATGAAAATTATCAAAAATGTAGATATAACCAGTTGCAAAAAAAAGAGTTGGGATGATATTTATAATTTAAACATAGGGACTATCATAGAAGAGAATCCTGGTGTAGATATTAGTGTGATTACAGAGATAAAAAATTCATATATTAATTGTGGTGTTTTAAAAAGTAGTATGGTAAATATCGGTACACATATACAAGAGGGAGACTCTATGTCAGATTATGAAAATAGAGTAGATATTGATGATAGTCAAATTGGAACAGGGTATATAGTTGATTCTGTAGCAAAAAAAGCGAAGGATTTTTTAGATGATTAATATAAAAATATATTCTATCTTAGCAGTGTTATTTTTGTTTTATGGATGTACATCTTCTAGTATATCTTTACCAAAGCAAAAAGTTGTAGCCAATATAAACAGCGAAACAGAGATAAATAAAAATTTTCTCAATAAAACTAATAGTAAATTATATATTTTTGTTGAAAAAAAAGGTGTAACACCAGATAGCTCAAATCAAGCAGAGCTACCTAGAGCATATGATATATTGATAAAAAGTTTGTTATCTGATTTTGGTGCAGATAAAATTGAAGTTATTGTTGAAAATAGTACATATAAAAACTATTTAAAAGATAAAAATAGAAGACCTTTTACATATCAATTAGTAGGAGCATTAACACAATATGATAAAAATATCATGTCAAAATCATCCTCTTTTAAACTAGGAGTCAATTTTGGTCAAGGAGATGGTGAAACAAATCTTGACGCTGACTATACAGATTCAGAATCAAAATCTGTTTTGGGAGCTGATATATTTTTATTGCAAGAGGAGAGTATAGTATATAAAAGCTCATCAAAAATAGTGCTACACTCTGTAAATGAAGCAACTAGTTTAGCGATTATGCTAAATGGTGGGCAGATTGGTTATCGTTCACGGATACAGTTAAAAGATGGGTTAGATTCATCTGTGAGAAAAATGTTTGCTGTGAGTTTGAGAAATTTGATTTCACAAGCAAATGGGTATCAAAGTATATTGCGATGAAAAGAAAATTATTTATATCTCTGTTATTGACCTCTTTTCTTACTGCTGAAAACATAGACTTTACATATACAGATAAAGATGGAAATACCATTTTACATAAAGCGATAATAGATAAAAATATTATTGCTTTACAAGAATTTCTAAATGAAGATATGGAAATAGATCAAAAAAACTATAGAGGTGAAACCCCACTACATTTAGCTGTAAAATTGGGTAATATTCAGAGTGTAGAGATGCTAATTAATCACCATGCTATAGTCTCAATATTTGATGTTTATAATTTTTCTCCACTCTATTATGCTAACAATCTAAAACATTATGATATAGCTAATTTGCTAAAGCAACATGGAGCTAAAATTGAAATTAGGAAAACAGACCAAAAATCAGAGTTAGAAACTTTTGTAAAAAAGTTTGATAGTGATTGATAAAGAACAAACATGAAAATAAAAATATATCTTATCTCTATTTTATTTATCAACACTGTTGTTTTTGGTAGTGAAAAGTATGATACACAGGTCTCAACCCCTATCTCAAAATACAATATAAAAATTAATGATTTTGTAAATTATCTTGATCAAAGAGCTGTGGAACCAGTTTATATCTATGTCCAAAAAGCTGTTGTTCGCTCATCAGCAAAGGGTAAAGTGCTTCCACTCTTTATCAGCACGATGGTTCAAAGTATATTGAGTGAATTTGGTAGCAAAGTAAAAGTAATATTATCATATAAAGAGTATCAAAAATTTAAAGATAATCCTAACTGTTTTGCAATTTCTGGTGCAATTACAGCATATGATGATGGTATTAGGGTAGATACAGCAAGTCTAAATTTTTTTATCAATCTAAGCATAAATGAGAAAAAGAATAAAAATAAAGGCAAATACAAAATAAAAAATAAGATTTCACAGATGATTGGTGATTTTATGATTGTGCAAGATGGTGTAGTAAAAGATAAAGTTTCAAGCAAAATAACAATACGCTCAAAAAGTGATGGTTATCGTTTTGGTATAAATATGTTTGGTTCAACTTTGGGGGTGAGCCATTATAAACATATAGAAGATGGGATAGAGTCTTCTATGAGAAGATTGGTAGAAGCTAGTATGATTGATTTGATGGGTAAAGTATTTAAGATAGAGACTTATCACACTATGCCTGAAATTCAAACAAGAAAAAACCCTACAAATTATGATTCTTATCTAAGCAATAGAGATTTTTGTAGCGATATAAATAAGATAGTTTTATATCCACTCGCATTAAGAGATGAAAGTTTCGACCAATTTGGCATGTCTTATCAAAGTGAACTTAATAAATTAAAATGTTTAAAAGATTTATACGATAAGGATACGCAAAAGAGATATAAGATAAAATTAAATACTGTTTATGGAGAGTTGACAAATCAAGCAGAATCTTATGCAAATGTAAGATTTATACAGCAAAAAATCACTTCTGATTTAGAGATAAAAAGGGCTAATACTTTGACAAATAGCATACACAATCGTAAGATATGTGATAAACTTAGTAACACAGAATATTGTGAATTTATAGAAAATAGAGTTGAGCTTGAAAAGGTTTTAAAATGATGTTGAATTTGAAGAGTCTTATCTATATTGTTTTTTTGAGTTTTGTTTTTTTTGGGTGCAATAGCAGTAAGGGAGATCCTCTAAATTCATCAAATACCCAGTTAAATATAAATGATGGTACTCAAAATAGTAATGATATAAACATTACAAAAGCTACTGAAACTATTAAAAAAAGTATAGGTGTTGGATCCTTTAAGCCTTATATATCAAAAGATAAAAAAAATATTTTTGTAGTTAATGGTGGTAAATTAATTGGAGATAAGTTGCTTAACTATGACATAACAAAAAAAGAGCCAGAGTTAAGAAATACGATAGTAGAATGGACTGATGCTCATATTATCGATGTAAAACCTCTTTCTAATGGAAAACTAATCTACCAGAGATATCCACCGGTAAATTTAGCATATATACATATATATGATTATATACTAGAAAAGGAGATAAGTACCTATTCTATTGAGTATATAAATAGTGAAAAGTTAGATGTTAGTTCAGATGAGATGTCTTTTACAATTGAAAATCTTAAAATCGATATCAGTGATATTTATATAGATATTGCACCTTCAAAGAAAAACATTTATCGTGATGATACCAAAAGGGTTGTTATAGATCCTATCAATAATTTGATATGGCAAGATGATGAAGATGTACAAAATAATATATACTCTTTAGAAGAGGCTATCAGTGTTTGTCAAACAAAATCCAAGTATAAATGGAGATTACCAACTTTTAAAAACATACACATGCTTATGACTCAACAACCAGAACCCTTTAAGTATCCTCTATTTCTCTATCCTGCCACAGGAAGTTCATTGGTGCAAGCTAATGTATCGTTTGATGATGGGGTTGGATACTATACTATTGATAACGACTATGGCAAGTACTCAAGATACTTAACCTTTAATTTTGGGAAAACTAATAGTTGGCAAGGTCATGTACGGTGTGTAACAGATTTAGATGAAAAACTTCAACAAACTAATGAAAAATTTGTGGCAGAAGCCATTGATAAAATTAAAGCACAATCAGGTAGTGATTTAGATGCGGTGTATGTTGCAAAAGATAAAAAAAATATTTTTGTAGTTAATGGCAGAAAGAGTAGTGGATATGAACTGCTTGACTATGATATAACAAAAAAATGGCCAATGGTCAAAAATACAATTGTAGAGTGGACTTACGAACCTATTATCGAAGTAAAGCCATTATCTGATGGAAAATTAATCTATCAGAAACATCTATCAGTAAATTTAACAGGTATTTATATATATGATTATATATTGGAAAAAGAGATAAGTTCTTATATGATTGAGTATGCAAATAGTGATGAGTTATATGTTAGTTCAGATGAGAAATTTTTTATGATAGAGGACTTGAAAATTGGTATTAGTGATTTTTATACAAAATTACCACTCTCACAGCATCAAATTTATCGTGATGAAGTCGATGATATTGTTGTAGACTCTGTAAATAATCTAATATGGCAAGATGATATGTATGTAACTGAAGATACTTATAGTTACATTGATGCACAAAATTTATGTAATGCAAAGTCAAATTATAAGTGGAGGTTACCAACTGTAAAAGATATTAATTTACTTCTGTCACAACAATCCAAACCCTTTATAAGCTTGTTTAAATATCGTGCAACAGGAAACTACCACCTGCAAACTCCTATATCATCTTATAATGGATTTTATCATATCAATCTTTATTCACAATATGAACGATTTTTATTTAAACAGACTGCTTATAAAAGTTATGTTCGATGTGTAGCAGATAATAATATGGATTAGGTAATAGTAAAAATTATGATTATAAAAATTAAAACATTATTTACATTTATACTTCTTAGCTTTATGCTGACAAGTTGTAAAGAACAAGATCAACCTCCTTTTGGTAAACCAGGAATAGCGAGTAATTATGATATTAATATTACAAGATCTAATGATATACTAAAAAGAGAACTTGGTAAGAATTTTGTAGAGTCATATGTTTCAAAAAATCAAAAAAATATTTTTGTACAAATAAAGTCAGAGGAATCAGACCATAGTTACTCGTTGCTACAATATGATATCACACAGTATGAGCCAAAGTTTATAAAAACAATTGTAGATCAGAATATGGGAGAGATATTGTGGATATATCCATTGCAAAAAAATAAAATTATCTATGTGAGAACTTATAAGTCTCCAGACTATGTTCGAATATATGATTATGTATTACAAAAAGAGATAAGAGCATACAATATATACAGTAATAATGATTTAGAGATAAATCCTGATGAGATGTCATTTACCAAAGGAGGAGAAAAAGTCGATATTAGTGATATTTATAAAGATATTCTTCCTTCCCAGCAAAAAATAAGTCGTGATGATGTTAATGAAATTGTTGTAGACTCTCTTAACAACCTTACATGGCAAGATGATATAAGTGTTGTAAGTGATACTTACTCTTTGGAAGATGCTATAAATATTTGTAAAATAAAACCTAGTTATAATTGGAGATTGCCAACTATTAAAGATATGAATACTCTTATGACTCAACAATCAAACCCTTTTTCATCTTTGTATTTTAAAAATATTATCACTACTGAAAATTATTATTGGTTGCAATCTATTGATAAATTTCATGATGACTCTTGGGTATATGATGCTACTGATACAATTTTTATTTTTTCACAAACTTATGGTAGAAAACATGTACGATGTGTGACAGATGTGCAATCTGATTGAAAAAAGGAGTAAGCAAATGCTAAAAAAGCAAAAATCTATATTTATTATATACTTTATTATCGGTCTTTTAACAGTTGCTCATGCAGAAATTATTAAAATCGAATCACAAGAAGAGAAAAAAAGTAAATTATCTAACCCTAAAACTGATGATGTAAAATTCATCATAGAATCTTTACTAAATAGTACAAATTGGAATCCAGGAGAGTCTGAAATTGTCGGTACTAATCAAAAACTACTTGAGTATGATACTTCTGGCTTAAAACTATATACCATAAAAGCAAAAATAAATATTTTTGATACAGATGTCGTTGAAGTGGAAAAATACGGTACATTTGAAAAAGGTCAAGAGCAAGAAAAACTACTAAAGCAGAAAGAATATAATAAAAACTCAGCAGTTGAAGGTTTAAATATTTCGCTTCGTGCCTTCTTGATTTTTAAATATTTTTATCTATATGAGTATGATTTTTTAGATGATATCGAATATCAGTATGATTATTATAATTTTTATGCAAAAGCTATCAATAATATAGACGCTATCTACTGGTGGGGCAATAGCACAAAAGGAGAAGTCTTTAAAGATTATGTTGAGTATCCAAAAGGGAGTTCGATTGAGCTGACAACAGAGTTTAATGAACATCGTCTCTATATTTTTGATTTTAAAAAGTATTTGCAAAAATTTTATATAGATTCACTAAAAGTTGGACTATTTTCTACATATTGGCTAAAAGAGTCTTTTGTAGGACTAACTGACCAAAGTGGCACTTTACCGGTAATTCAGAGTGTTTTACTTGAATCAAAAGGGGTTAGCCTCAAGGTACAACATAACATCAAAAAGATAAATACATCGCTAAAACTAAGATATAACTATGGCATAAACAATTTTGTCGTAGTTTCAAATGGATATTATGATGCAGACTATCAAAGTATCGATTTTCTTGCTGATTATCGATACGATATATATAGCACTTTAAAATATACCATTTTTACAAAAGCAGATATCATGTATAGTACAAAATGGTTTAATAATGCCGAATATACACTTGATACAGAAGAACTTTTCTCAGTTGGTTTGAGTTTGGGTATAGTTTTTTAAATTTACTTAGGTATATTTAGATGGGTATTTTGATAACAGCTACAGATTATGCACAGCTCCAAGTTTTTTAGTCAAATTAAAATAATATTAGAATTCATAATATTTTATAGAAGACCATAACTTTTTAAAAAAGTTATACAAAAATTTTGAGGAAAAGTAAAAACTTATTATTTTCACATTTTATTTTGTCATAGTTTAAGAAAATAAAAAGGATTTAAATATGAGAATAATAGTCACATACATTTTTGTATTAGCGTTAACTGTTATAACTGGTTGTGCTACAGCATCGCAAAAGACAACTATATACAAGGGAACACCTAAACATGTGCAACCACATTTAGATGTACTATCTCTACCTAATATCTATGACTTTAACCAAAAATTAGATAATTCACTGCAAACAGAGTTAGATCAAAAGATAGATAAACTTTTTTCAAAACATAACATAGCAGGAATTTCAGCAACAATTTTCATTCCCAAAAAAGGTACATGGGAAACGAATAGAGGTTTTATATCTAAACCAGATAATATAGTGGTAGATAACTCTACTGTGTTTTATTGGGCAAGTGTTGGTAAACTAATAAACAGTACTATAATTCATCAATTAATTTTAGAAGGTAAACTCTCGTTTGATGATAAACTCTCTAATTGGTTTGTAGATATTCAAAATTCCAAAAAAATAACCATAGAGCAACTGCTCGTACATACCAGTGGAATTTATAGTTTTAACTATGATCCTGATGTACATGCAAGTAACCACAGTTTTAGCTCAGCTGAGCTTTTAGAAATATCAAAAACTCACAACAATCTATTTGAACCTGGTAAATATTGGTCATACACAAATACAGGTTATTTACTGCTATCACTTATCATAGAGAAAATAGAATCAAAACCATTTGCTCAAGTAGTAAAGGAGAGAATTACTGGACCTTTAAACCTAAAAACATTAAGAGTAGCTACAAAAGATGACCCTAATCTAGCTTTAGCTCATGATCAAGATTTGGTTATACCGGAGGATTATTCCGCTCTTTTAGGTGTTGGTGGTTTTGTAAGTAACTCAAAAGATATGGCGACTTTTTTAAGTGCTCTGCTTACAGGTAAAATAATACCTATAAAAGAGGTGCATAATATGATGAAAGATTTATACCCAATGTTTGACAAAGGTCTCTACTATGGTAAAGGTATAATGCTCTATGATTTTAATGAGATTAATAATACAAATAATATTTTGATAGGGCATTCTGGAGGGACTGAAAATTATAAAGCTATTCTTTTATATGATACGAAGACCAAGATAATTATAGCTATTTCAATAAATGAAAATATACCCGTAGAGTCTGTTGCATATAAGTTAATGGAAGTGATTAATATATTTTAAATCAAAGCACTCTCTTTAACTTCTTCCTCTTTCTTTAAAAAGCTAAAACCTCGTATCATACAACTATAGCAATTTAGCTATCATTTTATTCTACTTTTACCACAAGCTTATTCATTTATAATACTTCGTTAAAATAGTAAATCTTTTATAATTAAGGATAAAATTATGCAAAAACTATGGCACTCTTTGGAAATAGATGAGCTACTAAACATCTTAAATATTAATCCTAGACATGGTGTAAATCAAAGTGATATTGAGAATAGAAGATTAAAATATGGTCAAAATATTCTAACAAAAAAGAGAGCAATTTCACCTATAGTTTTATTTTTACTCCAATTTCATCAACCTCTTGTTTATATACTTCTTGTAGCTACCATCGCTACTGCCGCTTTAGGTGAATGGGTTGATTCAGCTGTTATTATGGCAGTTTTACTTGTAAATTCGGTTATCGGATTTGTTCAAGAAACAAAAGCTTTAAAAGCTATAGAAGCACTTGCAAACATGAGCAAAATAACCGCTATGGTTATAAGAGATACCAATAAAATGCTTATCGATTCAGAAGATTTAGTAGTTGGAGATATTGTCATGCTTTATTCTGGTAATAAAATTCCTGCTGATATACGGATTTTAACTATTAAGGAGCTACAAGTTGATGAATCTTCACTAACAGGTGAGTCAGTTTCAGTAGAGAAAAATGATAATGTTTTAACTAAAGATACTCTTTTGGCAGATCGTAAAAATATGCTCTACTCATCTACACTCGTAACATATGGTCATGCTGTAGGTGTAGTAGTAGATGTTGGTGACAATAGCCAAATAGGACATATTAATAAAATGATTTCAAATGCAGATGTACTAAAAACTCCATTAACTATGAAAATAGATAAATTTTCCCACATATTGTTATATATCATCTTATCTTTATCAGCTTTGACATTTACCATAGGTATGCTTCGTGGTGAAACTATGATAGATACACTTATGGCTTCAGTTGCTTTAGCAGTTGGTGCAATTCCTGAAGGTTTACCTGCTGCGATGACTATTATTTTGGCTATTGGTGTCTCAAAAATGGCGGCAAAACAAGCTATTATAAGAAAACTTCCAGCTGTTGAAACACTTGGAAGTACAACAGTTATCTGTTCAGATAAAACAGGTACATTGACACAAAATGAGATGACTGTAAAACAGATTTATACAAACTCAAAGTTATATGAAGTTTCAGGTATTGGTTATACGCCCAATGGAGAGATTACAAAAGATGGAGAGAGTATTGACTTATCTGATAATCTAGTCTTAAAAGAGTTACTTATCGCTGGTGTTATGTGCAATACATCGATTCTTGCTAAAAAGGAAAATAGTTATAAGGTAAATGGCAATCCAACAGAGGGGGCACTTATAGTTTCTGCATTAAAAGCGGGGATACACAAAGATGACCTAGAAAAGGACTTAATTCATATAGATACACTCTTTTTTGAATCACAACATCAATACATGGCTTCACACTACAGCAGTATAGATGAGAAGGTGTTTCTTACTTATATAAAAGGTTCAGTAGAAAAAATTACCCAGAGATGTGAAACCTTTTTGGATGATGATGGCTCCTTAAAACCTATTGATATCGATGCTATATTAAGAGCTACAGAAAAAATGGCTTCACAAGGTATGCGAGTTCTTGCTTTTGCAAGATTAGAAAAAACATCTTATCTTAAAAAAATAGAGCATCACCACCTAAGTAACGGGCTTGTATTTTTGGGTCTGCAAGCTATGATAGATCCTCCCCGATCTGAAGTTATTGAATCTATTAAAAGTTGTCATGAAGCTGGTATAAAAGTAAAGATGATTACAGGAGATCACGCTGTTACTGCTTTAGCCATTGCTACACAGATAGGAATTAAAACAGATACAAATGTAAAAAGCTTAAATGGTCTGGAGTTGGAAAACTTAAACGACCAAGAGCTTACAAAAACCGTAGAGAGTGTAAATATTTATGCCCGTGTTGCCCCTGAACAAAAACTTCGTTTAGTAAAAGCACTACAATCAACATCAAATGTTGTAGCCATGACTGGTGATGGTGTCAATGATGCTCCAGCACTTAAACAAGCAAATATTGGAATTGCTATGGGCATAACAGGGACAGAGGTTGCAAAAGAGTCTGCTGATATGATTTTACTCGATGATAATTTCTCAACCATAAGAGATGCAGTTGAAGAAGGGCGAGGTGTATTTGATAATATCATTAAATTTATCACTTGGACTCTTCCTACAAATATTGGTGAAGGTTTTGTAATTTTAGTTGCAGTTTTAGCAGGGGTTGCATTACCAATTTTACCTGTTCAAATTTTATGGATAAATATGACAACAGCAGTACTATTAGGGCTTATGCTGGCATTTGAACCAAAAGAGAAAGATCTGATGAAATACCCTCCAAGAGAGCCAAATACCCCTATTTTAACAAGAGCACTGCTTTTTAGAGTTTTATTAGTTGGAGTACTGTTACTTATTGGCTCTTTTGGTTCATTTTTGCATCTTCAAGGTATGGGTTATAGTCAGGAAGTTGCTAGAACAGTTTCTGTAAATATCTTTGTTTTTGGTGAACTATTTTATCTATTTAATTGTCGTTCTATGAGATACTCTATGTTTAAGATAGGATTATTTACAAATAAGTGGCTTATTTTTGGTGTTTTAGGAATGATTTTGTTACAACTCATATTTACTTATGCACCATTTATGAACAAATTATTTAAAAGCTCACCAATTGGTCTTTATGAGTGGGGAATTATTTTAGCATCAAGTACAATTATATTTGTTATTGTAGAGATCGAGAAAAAAATAAGATTATGAAATTATATTTGCCGGAGAGTATAAAAATAACTGTGTAAATCCAAAAAGTATATTTAGTCAGTCCTGAAAAACCCACTAAATCCCTAGATGAAGGGTTTTAGTAGTATATTTTAGCTATAATATCAACCAATAAAGTCTCTAAAAGAGTCAAATTCTTGGTCGGTGTAACCCCGCAGGCACGAGGACAAAAGAACTAAAAAATGCTCCCAAAACAACTTAAAAATAACCAACTTAATCTTTTTCACTCTCCACTTTCTGAAATGCTGGATATGAATGATTCTTTGATTGCATTAGCAGATGCGATTGACTGGAGAATATTTGAAGAATCATTTTCTAAATAGTCAGTCCTGAAAAACCCACTAAATCCCTAGATGAAGGGTTTTAGTAGTATATTTTAGCTATAATATCAACCAATAAAGTCTCTAAAAGAGTCAAATTCTTGGTCGAAAAGAACTAAAAAATGCT
>JAMOMX010000147.1 GCA_027066935.1 Sulfurimonas sp.
GCTATTTTATAAAATGTGTTTTAGTGTGTTATTTGGTTGCACTGAAGTAATAATCGTATTGGAACTTTGAGTAGTTTTGTAACAAATCTTTAAATTATGGTTTTTGTAAATATCGTAACATCAGTTATCTATATAGTTTGCATTGTTTGTTGGGTTTGTTTTTTCGTATAGTTTTCCTATATAGTGTGTTTTTCCAAAGCCGTTGTTAAATGTTTTTTTGTATCTGTTTCCACTACTGTTATATGCAAATGTTGTTGTTTCTTTATTTTATTGCTATAACGCTTTAAAGTGAATAGCTATATGAAATTTTATGATATACTTATGTAAAAATAAAAAGGGGACTTCATGCGACTAACCATAGATATTTCAAACGAACAACTCTTTGAAAAGATAGTATGGCTTTTAAATAGTTTTAAAAATGAAGGTTTAGAGATTGTAGATAATAATAAAGAGAGTTTTAAACCATTGTCTAAGTCTAAACAAAAAGGTTTAGACTTTTCTTCTTTTAAAATAGATAGTTTTAAAGAATTAGATGGACTAAAATATCAAAAGAAGATACGAGATGAGTGGTAAGGTTTTACTAGATACTAATGCTATTATCGATGCTTTAAATGATGGCTTAAAACTTCCTTGTGCTGATTACTCCATCTCGATTATTACTGAAATGGAGCTTTTTTCTTACCCTAAATTAACTAAATTTGAAAGAGACAATATCAAAAAACTTTTAAGCTATTTTGAGATTTTTAACATCAGCAAAGAGATAAAAAATATGACCATTGAGATTAGAAAAAACTATGGTATTAAATTGCCTGATAGCATTATTTGTGCGACTGCTTTAGTGCAAAGTGCTACTTTGGTTTCTAATGATAAACAGTTGTCTAAAATAGTTGATTTGGATGTTTTAAGCTTGAAAAGATTTTGTGAATGATTATCTTGGAGATACATAAACTATTTTTTAGTTTTATCTTTTTCCATACTTTTCATAATTGTATCAACTAATATTTTCGCTTCTTTATCTGTAGCATCATAGTCATTTTTCAATTGATCAATAAATTCTTCATGATCAAATGTAAAATTTCTCTCTGACCAGGTTTCATTACAACTATTTATAAGAGCCTTTACATGGTCATTTAATTTACCACTAAAAATAAAAAAGTTTTTCCCTACAATCCAAAATATTTCTTTTTTATTTTCTGAAATACGTTTAATAATTCTTAGATGATCAATTTTCTGACTACTAATAGTTTTAAAAGTTTGACTTTTTGAAAAATCTTCTTTGAGAAATTCAAAAGCATTTTTATGCCAATTTATATTATACATATGGAAGTCTGAGGATGGTAATGATAAGAAATTAGCATTGCCATCTTTTGTAATTCCTAACGAATACTCACTAGGAATTACAAGAGTACACTCTCCAACAAAAAATGATTTATACTCATCTTTTTTTGCTTCAGCTTTTACCATAAATACTACTGTTATAGATAAAACTATAATAGTTAAAAATAGTATACTAGTTTTTTTCACGATATACTCCTATTGATCGACAGGTATTACCTGGAATACAAAAATATTTAACTTCATACTGATTTGGTTGATAACCAAACAGTGTATAAGATAACTTTGGAAAATTTCTAAATGTCCACCGTGCCATATTGTTATAGTAGTTAATACCAATAGCACTACTATTTACATTTAAAAGATGTGTAAGACTTATTATAACATCCCTCTGAGCATCTTGAAAATTTTCTTTTGATGTATATTTTACACCAAAAGTTATCTCATTTTCAAATGTCTCTTGATCCATCTTTTGGATTCTACTTAATTCATTTCCAATAACTTCTAAAGTTGTTAAATTCATTTTTTCCATTGTAATCTTCTCCATTTCCGCATTAAACATATGAACAAACGCACCACTAACAGCCCCATTAGCAAACTTACCACCACCAAGTTCACTAGCAGTTCCTCCAACAACAGCTGCTATAGAAGTCCTAGCTGTAAATCCTGTAGCTCCATCTCCACCTATAGTTGTCCCAGGACTAAATGCAGATGCTGCAAATCCACTCCAAAAGCCTCCTCTCCATGTTCCACCTTGTGCTTTAGATATTGCTGCACGGCTTAGTCCATGTAGTAAATGTTTTCCTACTCCGTTCATACCATTTCTAGCTGATTGAAAAAAGCTTGCACCATGTCCTATTTGTTGAGCTATACCAGCACCAATAGCTCCCCACATGGCACCTTTTAAGGTGCCTGATAAAGTCCCGGTCATGATGGCTCCTCCAGCAGCACCTGCTAAGGCTCCTGCTGCCATAGCTCCTCCTACTCCACTAAAGAAGCTTCCCCAAGCAGCACCCAAGGCAGCTCCTCCAGCTCCTGCGGTATAAAATGTTATTACTGCAGCTACTGCTATAGCTAATACAGGTTTTATCCATTTATTCCACTGTTTCTTAAACCAATTGTATCCACTAGGATCAGTATAGTTTAGCGGATTATTTTTAACATAACTATATCTGTTATATGATTGTGTATCATAAGATGCTTGTATAAAAGGATCAGCACTTAAAAACCTACCAATAGTAGGATCATAGACTCTCCCATTCATATGAATTAAATCAGTTCCCTCTATAGACTCATGACCTGTAAAGGCTCTGTTTGTTGTGCTAAACTTCAATGCATCTATAGTTGATAAGTTTTGACCTTTTTGGACTGCCTCTTTATACAGAAGATATCTTATCTCCCCAAATGGTGTATAACTTCTTCTATTTATAATCTTTCCATCTTTGTCTGTTATAGCTATAACATTTCCTAGATTATCTTGGTGTATGAAACTATCTTTAGTGGTTGTAGGTTCCATTATGCCACTGTAGCTTCTCTCTTTTATCTTTATGAGTTTACCTCCAAAGTAGATGAAGTTTTTATCTATAACCAACCTAAATCAAACTACAGCAAAGATTGCATAATTTTTGTCTATATTCAGTTTGTAGTGAGTCAAATAATTTTGTAATAAACTGTTCAAAATATTTAACTGTTATAAATAATTCTTTTT
>JAMOMX010000148.1 GCA_027066935.1 Sulfurimonas sp.
CTTCTATGCTTGTTTGTAGTCTTTTTATAGTGCTTTTTAGTAGGTTTTCTATCCTCTTTTTTATGCTCACTTTTTATTTTAATATCTTCAACATCTTTACGACGAATATTTGGATCAGGCTCAAAACCCTCAACTATCTCTTTTGGTATTTTTTGCCCAATTAAACGCTCAATATCTTTAATATCAAACTTATCATAAATATCTAAAAGTGAGATAGCCTCACCCTCTCGACCTGCACGACCAGTTCTTCCAACACGATGTACATAATCTTCGGGAATTCCAGGAAGCTCATAGTTTATAACATATGGTAGATGTTCTATATCTAATCCACGAGATGCAATATCAGTAGCTACAAGAACTTTAAACTCCCCCTCTTTAAACTGAGTAAGAGTTTTTGTACGATTTGCTTGTGTTTTATCACCATGGATTACTCCACACTTAAGACCATCTTTTCTAAGCTCTAGCACTAATTCGTCTGCGCTTTTTTTGGTTTTAGTAAACACAAGCACCTGTCTAAAGTTACGAGAACCAATTAGGTATGCACATAAAGCCGCTTTTTTATCAGTATCTACCATATATGCAATTTGATTTATTGTATCTACTGTTGAATTTTTCTTAGATGATTCTATAAACTGAGGTTTTGTTAAGATAAGTTTTGAAAGTTTTCTAACTTTATCACTATATGTAGCTGAAAAAAGTAGTGTTTGATGGCGTTTTGGCAAAAGTGGATGAGTTTTTCTAATCTCTTTTACAAAACCCATATCTAACATTCTGTCTGCTTCATCTAAAACAAATATCTCCACATTAGACAAGTCAAGTCCATTTGCATGGTGCTCTATTAAACGCCCTGGTGTAGCTATTACAATATCTACACCCTCTTTTAAGATGCGTTGTTGATACTCTATATCTTTACCACCAACAAGTACCGCGATATTTAGTTTCATATTTTTTGCATATTTTTTCAAATCATCATGAATCTGTAAAGCTAACTCACGAGTAGGAGATAAAATAATACCACGCAAAAGTCTATTTTCATCTGCTGATGTAGCACGAAGTCTCTGAATCATTGGCAAACCAAATGCAGCAGTTTTACCAGTTCCAGTTTGAGCTGTTGCAAAAACATCCTCTTTAGCTAAGACTAAAGGTATAGCTCTTGTTTGAATTGTTGTAGGGGTTTGGTAACCTAACTCTTTTATTGCACTAAGAAGTGGTTTCATAACACCTAGTTTTTCAAATGACATAAAGTATCCATATATTTAATTTATACAGAATTTTAGCATATTAAAGCTATAATTGACCAAAAAACAATTAAGCGATATTTAATGTTAAGAAGAAATCTTAAAAAAATAAGTAAAAGTGAAAAACTAAAAAAATTTATTTTAAAATATAAGGTCCCAAAAGAATATCTTTCAACTAACAGAAGGATGGTATCTAAAGCTATTTTTATAGGTCTTTTTATAGCTTTTATACCAATGCCAATGCAGATGGCACTTGTCCTTGCTATAATGCCATTTACAAAGTTTAATGTCCCCATAGCACTTGCAATGTGTTGGATAAGCAACCCCTTTACAATGCCACCAATATATTATATTGAATATATGACAGGCTCTTTTCTTTTAGGAAGGGAAACTTTAGATGTAGAGATGACATTGGAGTGGTTTAGTGATCATCTTGATGATATTTTTGTAAGTCTCTATACTGGTACATTGTTTTACTCAATTACTGTTGCGAGTTTAGGATATTGGTTAGTTAATTATTTTTGGAAATCATCAGTTCACAGAGATAAAAAACTTCATCGTCATCATAGAGGAAAATAGGTTAAGCTTTTAAACTTTTTTTATAAAAATATATCCAAGCAAAAACACCAACTAAACTCATTCCCAAACTCATAACTTGACCTTGAGTAATAGCGTCACAACACACATAACCAATCTGCACATCTGGAGCGCGCCATATCTCAGCTATTGCACGAAATAATCCATAAGAGATTGCATATACTAAAATAAGCTCACCACTAAATTTTTGATACTTTCTATAGATATAAACAACAATAAAAACACCAATTCCCTCTAGTATTGCTTCATATAGTTGTGAGGGATGACGAAGAATTCCATCTACATAAATTCCCCAACTCACATCAGTTTCACGACCAATCAACTCTTTATTTAAAAAGTTTCCAATACGACCAAAAACAAAGGCTAAAGGGATTGAAAGTGCTACTAAATCCATATGTTTGCCAAATGAAAGTTTGTATTTTTTACAATAAAAATATGTAGCTATCAAAAATCCAAAAACTGCACCATGATAACTCATACCACGAATACCGATAAATTCGCCATCTACAAATGGGTTAAAAATTTGCCAAGGATTAGAGAGATAATAAAGTGTTTGGGTGTCATAAAAAAGTATATAACCGAGCCTTGCACCTAAAATAACACCAATCTCTACATAGATAAAATAAACATCTAACTGTTTTGATTTAAAATCTAATTTATCTTTTTTGATAAAATATTTTCCAATATATAATGCACTAATTAAAGCTAACACATACATCATCCCATACCAATGGATAGGAAATGAAAATATACTAAAAGCTACAGGGTCAAAACTATTATAAATATTATTCCAGCTATTATTTGGCATCTAAGGATTATTTTCTCAGAGCTTCGGCTATTAGCTCTATTGGATTTTTAAACACTGTATCTACATCTGCATAGTTCATAGAAGCATTAATTTGCATCCTACAAGCACTACACTCAGCACTAACAACATCAGCTTTTGTTTTTTTAATCATAGCAGCTTTTGGGATACCAGCAGCTTTTGCGAAATGATATTTTTCACTTTGCATAGTTACACCACCAAAACCACAACAAGTGCTTGGATCACTCATCTCTACAATATTGTAATTTTTACTGATTAGGTTTCTAGGTTCAGCATAAATGCCTTGCATCTTTCTTGCATGACATGGATCGTGATAAGTTACTATCTTGGTATTTTTTTTCTTTTGTTCTAAAAGTTGTTCTAGTTGTGTATGATGCTG
>JAMOMX010000149.1 GCA_027066935.1 Sulfurimonas sp.
CAAAATGAAATAAGAAATCAAGTTAATGTCCCTCTATCTTACAAAAATGAGTATTATATGTTAAAAACTCATGTTGATTTTGTACTTCAAAAAATGGAAAATAGAAAAAGTCTACTATCTTAAAACTGTAGTATCGTGAACTTATCCACCAGAGTCAGTAAACTGTATATCTTCAGCTTGAGAATAGCTTACTATCTGTCATATCATTAAAAAAATTTAAAATCAATCTGAGGTAAATTAACACAAAAGTAGATTTTTGCTAAAATCAGACTAAAAAGATTTTATCATGAAAAAGTTACCAATAGGCATACAGACATTTTCCAAGATAAGAGAAGATGACTATGTATACATAGATAAAACTAAAATTGCATTAAAACTCATAGAGAGAGGCGAATACTACTTTCTCTCCCGCCCCCGCCGTTTCGGCAAATCACTATTTTTAGACACCCTAAAAAACATCTTTGAAGGAAACAAAGAGTTATTCAAAGGACTCTATATCCACGATAAGTGGGATTTTGATAAAACTTACCCAGTCATAAAGATAAGCTTCGGTGCAGGAGTACACAAAAACACATCTGAATTAATTAAAACACTTCGTTATATTTTAGAAGATATAACTGAAAAATTTAATATAGAGTGTAAAAATGTAGATGATACAAGAGAGTGCTTTAAAGAGTTAATCAAAAAAGTACATAATAAATATAACCAAAAAGTAGTAATCCTAATAGACGAATACGATAAACCAATCTTAGACAATATAACAAACAAACAAGTAGCCAAAGAGATGAGAGATGAGTTAAAAAACATCTACTCAGTCATAAAAGATTCTGATGAATATATAAAGTTTGTTTTCATAACAGGAGTAAGCAAGTTCTCAAAAGTAAATCTCTTCAGTGGATTAAATAACCTAGAAGATATAACAACAAACTCAAAATATGCAACTATCTGCGGTTATACTCATGATGATATAAAAACAACTTTCAAAGGACACCTAAAAGGTGTTGATTTAGAACTTCTAAAAGAGTGGTACAACGGATATAACTATATGGGAAATAAAGTCTATAACCCATTTGATATACTTCTATTTATCTCAAACGGATTTGACTTTAGAAACTACTGGTGGAGTACAGGAAATCCAAGCTTCTTAATAGAACTACTAAAACAAAGACAATACTTCATACCAGAAATAGAAAACTATGAAGCAACAGATTCACTGCTTGATAGTTTTGATGTTGATCATATAGATCTTATAGCACTTTTGTGGCAAACAGGTTATTTGACGATAAAAGAGAAGATTTCAGATGAGTTTGGAGTAACATATATACTAACAGTACCAAACAAAGAGATTCAAATATCTCTAAACTCCCTCATCATTGACTATCTAACACAGCAAAGAGGAGAGAAAATAGCTTATAGAAGGACTCTTTACACAATGTTAAAAGAGAGTAAACTAGATGAGTTTGAAAAAACAATAAAAACTCTTTTTGCATCTATCCCTTATCACAATTTTACGAACAATGAGATACAAAACTATGAAGGATACTATGCAAGTGTCATGTATGCTTATCTAGCAAGTTTAGGAGTAGAAACTATCACAGAAGATGCAACAAATAAAAGTAGAATTGATTTGACACTAAAATTTAAAGATAGAGTTTATATATTTGAATTTAAAGTTGTAGATAAGCCAGAAGGTAAAGCATTGACACAGATTAAAGAGAAGAAATATTTTGAAAAGTATCAAGAGTTTGATGAAATTTATCTTGTGGGGATTGAGTTTTGCAAAGAGGATAGGAATGTTTGTGGGTTTATTTGGGAGATGATTTAGTGCAAAGGTGTGGTGAGACACCACACCCTCTTACAGGGTTGTAATGTTCTACATAATATCAACAAGCAATGTCACACCATCATTAAAATCATAAGTAGTAGCACCAGTAACTACTTCATATGTTACTGCATTAGCTGTTAATTTGATATTTTCAGCTTGATCTGCGGTTATTTTAAGGGTAAGATCATCACCTGCATCTGTCCAATCTTGTATCATTGCTTTTGTTATTTCAAACTCCATTGTATCAGCACCACTAATTGCCATGCTAGTAAGATCTAAAACTTCTATATTGTCAAAATCACCAAATGTTCCAAAAACTTCATCAGCTAATAGTGTCTTACTCCCGGTTATCTCAGCCGTATCAATTCCACCAGCTCCATCTTTTGTAGTTATTGAAGATAGATTTGAAAAATCAAGCACAAATGTATCATTTCCTGTACCACCATTTACAGTAGTTACATTAGTGTCAAGTGTTATGCTATTTGTACCATTTGCAAGATTAATCGTCTCAACACTTACATTTGTAGCATCACTTATATCTGCTGTTGTGATATTTAGTATATCAGCTCCAATTCCTGCATCTATACTATCAGCAGAAGTTAAATTTAGAGCTTCTATATTTATAGTATCATTTTGCCCACTTCCTGTTATAGTGTTACTAGTAGCTGTTGTATTGATAGTTACTCCACCTGTTACAGTTATATTTGATAAATCAGCATTTGAGTCATCCGTATTTACCACAATTGCCCCAGCCCCACTTATCGCATTTGTTCCCAATATAGAATCATCAACTGTTAATGTTCCACCTGTTACAGCTATAGTTCCTGTATTTGAAAAATCTCCACTAAAGATAGAATCTGCTGTAAACTCAACACTCTCACTACCAGTTACATTTATACTACTTAAATCTATTGCTGAGTTACCATTGATTGTTACTTCAATATTTCCAATGCCACTAACAGACTTTGTATTTATAATATTATCAGCTATAGTTAAAGTACCTCCACTAACTTCTACAGAATTAAAATTTGTCAAATCTCCACTAAAAGTTGATGTTGCCGTAAACTCTGCAATATTTGCTCCTAGAGTTTGAATATTTGCAAATGCATCTGATGAGCTTGTATCTATTTGTACTTTTGTATTACCATTACCTGTGATAGTATATCCAGCTGCTCTATCATCAGTTAATGTTAAAGTTCTTCCACTATCTACAC
>JAMOMX010000150.1 GCA_027066935.1 Sulfurimonas sp.
AATTTTTATCATAGCATCTAAATTACGTATATCTTCATTATAATGCTTAATATTTTTCTCTAGCTCTAAAGCCTCAAACATAGATGGTATAGTTGGTATATCTTTAGAAATTCCAATAACATTTGCCCCCAACTTTAAAAGCCATGTAGTGAGCCAACTCCCCTTAAAACCTGTATGACCAGTTACTAAAACTTTTTTATCTTTATATATGTTGTTAAACATTAGTCATCCCAAATTTTCCATTTTGCTTGATTATCATTCCAAAGTTTATTCAGATCATTTTTATCTTTTAAACTATCCATTGGTCGCCAAAAACCATCATGCTTATATGTTAATATTTCACCATCTTTAGCTAAATTTTGAAGAGGAACTTGTTCAAATACAGTTGAATCACCATCAGTTATATAATCAAATACTTTTGGCTCACATACAAAAAATCCAGCATTAATCCAGCTTCCATCTCCCTTTGGTTTTTCCTTAAAAACATTTACTTTATTATCACTATCTATATCTAATGCACCAAATCTACCTTCTGGTTGATACGAAGTCATAGTAAGAGTTTTTCCGTGAGATTTATGATACTTAACTAATTCATCAATATTAACATCTGATACACCATCACCATAAGTAAGCATAAATGGTTCATCTCCTACAAAATTTTGTGCTCTTTTTATTCTTCCACCAGTCATACTGTCTAGTCCAGTATCAAGAAGTGTTACTTTCCACGGCTCGCTTGAATTGTTTAAAATTTCAATTTTTCCATTTGACATATCTATAGTAACATCACTTTGATGTAAAAAATAATTAGCAAAATATTCTTTTATATAGTAACCTTTATATCCCAAAAGTATTACAAAATCATTAAAACCATAAGTAGAATATATTTTCATGATATGCCAAAGAATAGGCTTTCCACCTATCTCAATCATCGGTTTAGGTCTTATATCTGTCTCTTCGCTAAGTCTTGTGCCAAATCCACCTGCTAATAATAATACTTTCATAAAAATCGCTCCTTGCCACCTAATACCTAGAAAAATTATAATAAAATATTTAAAAGTTATAAGTAAGTGGGCATAAACAACTTCATAAATAACAACATTTAAAAGGTTTAGATTCAAGGCGAATTTTATTTGGCGATACTAGTATCGTTAAATGAAATTCAACGCAGAAGATGAATCTTTTAAATGTTGCCCGTAGGGTGAGAAGATAAGCTACAATCTACTTCGTTAAAAATCCTTGAAGCTATTAATAGCTCCTGCATATTTTTGTCTTGTATATTATAGCTTCTCTTCTCATTAGTTATGAAATTATTTATGTCCACTTACTTATTAATTTCCTATATTCTTTTACCATAAGATTAGCTTTAAATTTTTTATTATATCTATTATATCCATTTACTCCAAATTTAACACAAATATCTTCATGATTAAGTAAAAATAAAAATTTTTCTGTAAAATCTTCATAGTCATCATGCTCAATTACATAGCCAGATACACCATCTGCCACTACCTCTGGAAGGCCACCAATATTTGTAGCTACTACAGGTATCTTCATTACCATCGCTTCCACTGCAGTATACCCAAATGATTCAAAAGATTGTGAAGGTATAGCTAAGATATTAACATCTTTCAAAATATGTCCTACATCAATATAATCTTCTATAAATATATTTTCATTTTCTTCTTTTAGTTTTTGTAAATATTCAATATAATTTTTATTACCATCTCCAAACATAAACAAATAAACATTTTTATATCTTTTATTGACTTCTAAAAACACTTTTATTAAAAAATCTTGCCCTTTTCTTTTTTCATATGAACCTAACATTACTATTACTTTAGATTTTTTATCAAGACGATATTTTTCTTTTATAGAAATTTCATTATCAAGATTTTCATTCAAACTAATTCCATTGTATATGTATGTTTTTTTAGAATTTTGAAAACTATTTCGTTTATTAAGAGTATTTATACTATTTCTTGATACAGATATAAATCCTTTAACATATTTTCTCAAAACTTTATCTATTAATATACTTCTAAAATACTTCAATTTATCTATTCCACTATAGTCAGCATAAGATAATGCTAAATTATGAAAATTATGCCAAGCTTTATTGTTTGGATATAATTTCCCCCATGCTATTGTTGCACTTAAACAAGAGTCTCCACCAGGATAACCACCATTTATTACCATAAGTTTATCAAACTCATATTTCATAAAAAATCTTTTCAATAGGTATACTTGAATTGGAATATCAACTATGAAATACAGAAATTTTAGTAATCCATAGAAAGCTGTTGGTAAATCAGGATAATGATATTTTAAATCCCAAGTAAGAGGAATATTATGTTCTAGCAATTTCACATCTTTATTTAACTTACCTTTTAATAAATCAAGACCGGGATGAGTAGGGTTACATATTAAGGTTAGTTCATCTTTTTTCCAATTATTTAGTAGATTAATTACAAATGTATCTAATCCTCCCACCTGAATATTTTCCATAAAAAAAGCTATTCTCATTTTTTTGTACATTCAACCAATAAGTGATGATAAATTGATACATCATTTCTGTTTTTAAATTTAAACAAACTTAAATTTAAAATTGGTACAATCATTAAACTAAAAAGTCTTCTAATTATTTTTCCAAAAATATTGCGATTTATTTCTCCATTAAATATTAAAGATTCATTCCATAATGAATATAGTGTATAATATCTGTTACCCACTTTATTAATTATAATATTTTCATAACCACATTTTTCTAAAATTACCTTGATACCAGAGCTGCTATATCTGGCAAAATCATATGGCATTTCATGCTCACGGTACATAAAAGGAATACTAAGTAACAGTGTCCCATCCTTAGATATTTTAGAATGCAAATCTATTAACACTTTGTATGGTTCTTCCGTATGTTCTAATACATCTAAGAGTAGCACTAAATCATATTTATCATTAACAGGCATTTTTTGATTTGGTTCAATCACTAAATCTATAGAGCTGTCTTCGTTCTGTTCAATATCTACAGAGTAATATTTATTACTTTTAAATAAAGTCCTATAAGGCATATTCCCAGCACCATAATCAAGTATGGTTTCACTTTTTGAAAATCTTTTTAAAAAATTAACAATCTCGTTAAAGAGTGTATAATTAGGATTAAAAATATTTAAATCTAAGCCATTTTTTCTTATTTTATTATATTTAGCCATTTGAAGCCTTATTTGTAAAATATTTATTATTATTTATTTCGATAGTTTTGATTAAATCTAAAATTTTCCAAACTCCCATCTTTTTCTCTGAATGAACTTTATCTTCACTCCATGAATCATCAAGATACAGCATAGGTTTTGGTAAATTAAATGGCATTATTTCAAGATTAATTTTTCTCCATCTATCCCCATTACTTACACTTTTGTTCTCCTTAAGCTCTGGATATGTTGTCGTAATAATATATCTTATTTTAGATGATAATACTTTAGACATAATCAGCGAAACTTGTTCATTTGATAAATGAATAAATAAATCTCTAATAAATATAATATCAACATGAGGAAGTTCATCTCTCAATAAATCAAAATGAAGAAATTTAAATTTATTATTATTAGCATATTTATTCTGATTTACAGAAACCAATTCTTTAACTATATCCCCTCCGATATAATCTACATACTCCAATTCCAATTCGGACATCCAATTAAAATCTCCACACGGTACATCAAATATTGATTTTATATCATATTCTCTCAAAAAGACAGAGAGTTCGTTTCGTATATTAGTAGTTGCTGATAGGCTAGAGCCTGATCCAGATTTATTTTTAAATTTATAACCTGCCCAAAATCCACTTTTATAAATTATTGTAAATTTTTCTTCTTCATTGCTCACTTTACCTATGTATTGTTTAATGATATAATTTTTTATAATCACTGGGACACTAAGCAATTTATCTATTGTCTTCATAATATTTTCCTCTTATATTTAATGAAGCTCCTCGACCCAGAGGGTACGAGGTATCTTCATACCTCCAAACTCAATTGACCTTGATGAATCTTTGAATATTTTTCTTCTTTGCCTTGATTTTGAATATATTTTACAATAGCGTCTTTGCTCGCATATTGTCCTACTGTATTAGCGTAATAACCACTTGTCCATAAATTACCGCCCCACAATATTTTCTTTAACTTTTTATGCTTTTTAAATATCTCTTTAGCTGTAATACTTTTTATTATTGTTACTATATTTGATACTGTCATTGTTGGTACACTTTGAACTAGAAAGTGTACATGATCAAGGTCGTTACCTATTTCTACAAAGTTAATCTCATATCTTTTTGATATATCTTCACAAACTCCTATCAGAGTTTGTTCTACCTCTTTGCTAAAAACTTCCTTCCTATATTTTGATGGAAATACGAAATGGTAGAGTAACAATGTTTTATTATGGCTTTTATATATGTGTTCATCTTCCATAACAAAAGTATAGCATATGCGACCCAGAGGGTCGGGGAATTAAACCCTCCTTAGATTAAAAAAATACATGCAAATTCTGAACTTCCTTGTAAGGCTTCAAAATTAAAACCACTTACTGATATTCAAAAACAAGAGAATCAAAAGAGAGCTTTAACTCGTATAACAGTTGAACATGTTAATGCTAAAATTAAAACTTTTCAAATCCTTACTCAAAAATATCGTAATCGCAGAAAAAGATATAATTTACGATTCAATTTGATTTGTGGCTTCATCAATTTTGACCGTGGATTTGAGGTTGCTGGAAAATGAGTTTTGCAAGAAGTCTAATATAAAATCTAATTTCTTTCACTAATAAAATTTCAAATGATAAAAATAAACTTGACAATGCAATAAAACTAAAAAAAGCTATACTGGCTATACTTTCTAAATTATAATCAAATTTAGTACTTTCATTTATCTCATGAATAGCCATAAATCCAAAAAACAAAATTGCTATTCCATTAGGAAAAAACAATCTCCATAAAACTCTTCCAGCTTCATACTCCATAACCAATAATGGTTTTTCTTCTTGGTCCATCATGTTACCTCTCTTTTAAATCCACTAATAACTATTTCAGTTCCATCGCTTATAATAGTACTTATATTATTTGATGTTGTATTACTCTTTTGATTATATTCACTAACTCTAGACCATTAATTCCAACATCTGTAATAATAAGCATCAATAAGAGTTTCTGTTTCACTTTTTGTGTAGCCTCCAGTACTTTCGGATGCAATTATATTAGACATTAAACTATTTAATTTATTAAAATTAACCAAGCTTGATTGCGGTAATACGCTGTTTATTTCTGTTTTAGTTTCTTGACCTTCGTATTGCTTCAACCATGAAACTAATAAATCTTTATATGTCGTTGCATCTAATGTTGATAAATTCATTTTATTTTTCCTTTTTTTGTTTTATAATATAATTTATTTGACCAAGAAAATTTAATTTTTTTGTTCCATACAGTTTTATAATTACATTACCTTGATAATTAGAAATACTTAATAGATAACTCTTTTTTTTCCTATTCATTACTGTTATAGTTCTTTTCAAATCGTTATTAAACTTTCCAACAATTTTTTGATTAATTGTACAATACGAATTTATTAATTTATTATTAGTATCAAAAAAATCATACCATTCATTGGAATAATTTTTTCTCATATCTTCTAAACATTTATCAGTATATGGAGTTGATGTAAATTTTTTACAATATTCTTTATCTAATAAATTGTAGATGTAATTATTATTTTTATATTGAGCTAGTATTAATTCATTTTCATCGTCACCATCCATATTTGTTTCCCATAATGAAAATTTTTTTATTTGATGTGCTTCATATCTTTTAAAGTGACTATAATCTTCCTTTAGGGACACCTCGAAATCTAACCTCATATTCCAACAATCATTGCCCAATAAATCTTTGAGTTTTGTATTGTTATAATCTACTTTATGAAGTATTGGCTTATTTACTATTATGTTTTTAAAAATAAACAAATCTTTTAAAAAGAGAGTCATTTCTTTTTCTTTTATCATAATAGAAGTCACTTTTATTGCTTTTTGTGATATTTTCATAATATCAAGCATCTTCTTTGAAAAAGTATTTTGATTTGAAAGTGAAGTATTTAAATTTTCTATCCTTGTTTGATATTTATTTTTTATACATGAGTTATCTTTACACTTATTTCTCTGTTTAATCCAAACTATCTGCTCTTGTTTTATATCATTTGTAATAAGTTTAAAACTTTTGTATATTTTATTTAACTCATTATCTAAATCTGATAAATTTTCATTTCTACAAATCTTATATTCTACACTACTATTTTTTACTTTCTCGCAACTAAATGATGGTTTATAAAACTTTACTTGCTCATTTGCACATGTCACATTTAGTAGTGCAGTCAGTATTAAAATTATCTTTTTCATCTATGCTACCTCTTTCATACCTACATATAAACAATTATTTATCTGTTTATTTTTAAAATTTCTGTTATTGTATCTTTTATACATCACACTTTGTGTCACAAGTTTTTCTTTTATATACCCCGTACCTTGATTCATAACTGTTGTTGATTTTAAATCATCTCCAGTATATTTACTCTCATCTACTGTAACTTCAAATTTAAACTCTTCTAAATCCTCTTCTTTATTATCTATTGCTGCGCTCATGCTACTAAAAGTAGCATTTGTGCTACCTTTAAAAATAGTAACACTTCCAGAGACCACTAAAATTAAAATATCATCTCCCACACCTCTAGTTGTTATAGATGCAATCATGCCAGTCATGAAGCCAAAAAAATCAGCTATATTAACATCGTTTTGTCCATCAAACAGAGCATCGCCGCCATCTGGAAGTGCTCTTCTAACGGCCTCCTCTAACGCTTGAGCGAAAGCTGTATTTGTATCTACTTTGTTTACATATGGTTTTAGTTCATTTGCCATTATTTACCCTTTTAATATTGTATTTATTGGAACTTTTTTCATATTGTTTAGCTCATCATTTGTTTTTGCACCATATTGTTTTAATAAATCTACCATTTTTTGATAATATGGATATTTAATTTTTTGACCTCTATGTCTTTTATTATCGTTATCAATTTTGTCATAAAAAAGGCTATTTAAAATTGGTTTATGACCTTCTTTTTTAAAATTTGGATTCAAACCTTTTACTAATAAAATTTCAGTCATTTTATACAAATAACTAGTACTTGTGTAGGTAATAACTAAGTGTTTACCATAGCTAAGCATGCCTATCTTTAAATAATTATCAACCCTCTCAACCAAACTTAAATCAGCCCCATTATCAAGTAGTATTTGCACTGTCTTAGTAGCATTATTTTCAATTCCATAATGCAGAGGTGTTTTACCAAATATATCTTTTACATTTAAATTTACATTCTTAGATATCAAATATTTTAAAGTAGTATCATCATTAAAGAAAGATGCATAATGGACAGGTTGTCTATTACCTAACATAATACTTTTACTGTCAAGTCCTTCATTTATTAGCTCTTGTACTTTATTTGAATCTTTATTTTTTAGAGCATTATATAGAGGAACTAGTGTAGTATTTGTTTCGACCTTATCAATTACTACATTCTTATTTTTATGTATCAAGGCTCTGTGTTTAGCATCTTCATTTGGACATCTAGCTTTCTCTAAGAAAAAGTAGATATTTTGACTTGTATTTAAAAATCTAGTTTCAGGTTTTTTAACCTCTAGTTTAACAGTTATCTTTCTGTATTTATTTTTTAATGGAACTTCAATTCTATCTAGTGCAACTTTGCTACTTTTAGAACCTCCACTCATACTAACTGAAGATAAATTATTACCATTAATATTTATAGTCTTAATCTGCATATCACCGCTAGAGTATGATAATACATATTCTCCATCTTCTAAATAATTCTTCTCATCTAATGGTGTCTCAAAATATGCTTTTCCATCAAATAGATTACCATCGCTCCAAAAGCCAAACTTATAACAACCATTGTTACTAATATTGTAAGTCTTTGTAATTAAGACACCACTTTGATTAAGATTAATTTCAGTTAAATTTTTTGGAGTATTAAAATTGTAATATTTATAGAGATTCCAACCAATTCCAACTATTAATGATATACCGAAAATCAATAAAACTTTTTTTGTTTTTGTCATTTATTATTCCTTTATGCCACTTTTTCAATAAAACTTGAAAAGCTTGATTTTATGTTTTGAAAAACTAGAGAGTACTTTAATTCACCTACACTATCGATACCTGCTAATGCATCTATAACTTTATCATCATTTCCAAAGCTTAATATATCATCATCTTGTGTAAGATATATTTTTTTTACTAAAATGCTCTTAATGTCTTTTATTATAGCAACAATGGTTATTGCTATAATGGCACAAAAAAAATCCCCACCAAACTATATTTACATTAAAATTTATACTTTTTATATAAAAGAAAACTATTACCCCAAAGATAAGAAACAGGGTCCCTTTTATGACTCTAACATCCTGCTCATACTCATACAATGCCTCTTCGCTATCATTTTGCTCTCTCTAGAAAATAAAAACTAGTGTTAATTTTTTCTTTGTTGGTTTCTTTTTATTCTTGACATTAGCATCAAATCCCTGAGATTGAATCTTCACTTTTTCTTTCATTAAATAATCTCTCTTTTATATTTTTTAAATTTTAAACTATTTGATACATATAAGTAAGTTTTTATATTATCTTGTTTTATGATACTTGTAAATGTATTTTGTGTAAAATAATTGCAATAATATTTAATTGTGTATTGTAGTAGTTGTTTTATATTATAATTACTACTAAATTCGTCTTGAATCTAAACCTTTTAATGTTGTTATCTATGAAGTTGCTTATGCTCTCTTGCTTAAAACATTCATAAAGCAGATTTTGAGTATAATTCGGGAAAAGTTTTAGGCTTAATGATGGTAGAACTTATAGTTCTTGGTGTTGGTGTTGGTATATTGTCTGGTTTTTTTGGTATTGGTGGTGGGACAATTTTGATACCAGCTTTACTAATGTTTGGATATGCAATAAAAGAAGCAATTGGAATCTCAATAGTTCAAATGGTATTTAGTTCAATATATGGAAGTTATCTAAATAATAAAAAGGGTAACTTAGATATAAAAATGGTTAGCATCATTGGAATCGGAGGATTTATTGGTGCTTTATTTAGCGGATATGTAGCTGCTTTTTTATCTGATAAAACTTTAGAAATCATTTTTTTACTTTTTGCTAGTTTTGCATTAATTAGATTGTTTTTTAAAACCAATAAAACAAAAGATAAACCAAATATAAACTTACTTGTACTTTTTGTTATTGGTTTGTTTTTAGGGATGCTAAGTATGACCATAGGTGTAGGTGGAAGTATTATATTGGTACCAATCCTTGTAGGTTTTATGTATATAGATTTAAAAAAGGCTACTTCAGCTGGTTTGTTTTTTGTTGTTTTTTCTTCAGTTTCAGGGATGATATCACACACTATAAGTGGCGATGTAAATTTTGAGAGTGGAATTATAATAGGGTTAGCATCATTAGTTGGTGTATATATCGGAATTAATTTAAAAGATAAGATAGATAGTGTTTTACAAAAAAAATTATTGGTAGGTTTTTACTTACTGATAGTTACATATTTAATATATAGGATTTTTATTAATGTCTAAAAAAGATAAGATAGTTATTACAGGTGCGAGAGAAAATAATTTAAAAAATATAAATTTAACTATTCCAAAAAACGAGCTTATAGTTTTTACAGGACTTAGTGGTAGCGGAAAATCTACTTTAGCATTTGATACTCTTTATGCAGAGGGACAAAGAAGATATATGGAATCTTTATCTTCTTACGCAAGACAATTTTTAGATAGAGTAGGAAAACCTGATGTTGACAAAATAGAAGGACTCACCCCAGCTATTGCCATTGATCAAAAAACAACTTCTAAAAATCCACGCTCAACTGTAGGGACTATCACAGAGATATATGATTATTTTAGACTTCTTTATGCTCGTGTTGGAGTTCAGCATTGTCATAAGTGTAAAAAAGTTATCTCCCAAATGTCAGCTTCAGATATCATAGGTGAAGTTGCAAAATTGCCAGAGGGAGCAAAACTTGTTCTTTTAGCTCCACTTGTTCGTGAGAAAAAAGGCTCATACGCTGATATGCTTGAATCTCTTGTTCACAAAGGTTATGTTCGAGCGATGATAGATGGTGTAATGGTTAGACTTGATGATGAGATAGAATTGAGCAAAACTAAAAAACATACTATCAAAGTTGTAATAGATAGAGTAGTAGTTAAAGAGGAAAACAAAGAGCGTATAGCTGCCGATGTTGAGAAAGCCTTAAAAGAGAGTTATGGTGAGCTAGAGATAGATATACTAAATCATAAAGAGTTAGGCTTAAGGGAGCATCAAATTCACTATAGTGAGCATAATGCTTGTTTTGATTGTAAGATAAGCTTTGACCCACTTGAACCACTTTCTTTCTCGTTTAACTCACCTAAAGGAGCTTGTAATGAGTGTGATGGTCTAGGTCTTCGTTATGCTCTTGATCAAGAAAAAATAATAGATCAAGATTTAAGTATAGAAAAAGGTGCTGTAAAAATTGTTTATGGATTTAACAAAGGTTATTATTTTACTTTTTTAAAGGGCTTTTGTAAAGCAAACGATATTAATATAACTGTGCCTTATTCTGAACTACAAGAACATCAAAAAAAAGCGATTTTACACGGTGGAATAGAAGAAGTGCCTTTTCTTTGGAAAAATCATACAGTTAAAAGGATGTGGCCAGGTATAATCAGAATAGCTTATGATATGTTCAAAGATGAAAAAGAGTTAGCTGATTATATGAGTGAAAAAATTTGTAATGTTTGTGAATCTCATAGGTTAAAACTTGAATCTTTAGCTGTAAGAGTTGGAGATATGGGCATCTCAAACCTACTTGATATGCCAATTGCAAAAACATATGAATGGTTTGAAAATAGAGAAAATTTTAAACATTTTAATACGCAAGATACTTTGATAGCTCAACCAATTTTAAATGAGATTAGAGAGAGATTATTTTTTCTTTTTGATGTAGGGCTTGGATATATAACTTTGGGTCGCGATGCTAGAAGCATTAGTGGTGGTGAAGCTCAAAGGATTCGTATAGCTTCTCAAATAGGTAGTGGGCTTACAGGTGTTATGTATGTACTTGATGAGCCTAGTATTGGTCTTCATGAAAGAGATACACTAAAACTGATTCGTACACTTAGAAGTTTACAAGAAAAAGGCAACACCGTAATTGTAGTGGAACACGATAAAGAGACTATTGAAAATGCTGATTTTATTGTAGATATTGGTAATGGTGCAGGTAAATTTGGTGGAGAGGTTGTTTTTAGCGGAACACTTGAAAAGTTAAAAAAAGCTAAAACTTTAACAGCTGATTATCTATATGGTCGAAAGCAAATTAAATATTTTTACAGACGATCTCAAGATAAGTTTATAGAGATAAAAAATGTAACTATAAACAATATAAATGATCTTAGTGTAAAAATTCCTTTAAATAATTTTGTATGTATCACTGGTGTTAGTGGAAGTGGCAAAAGTTCATTGATGCTTCAAACATTGTTACCAACAGCAAGAGAATTGCTAAATCATGCAAGAAAAGTAAACAAAGTAGCTGGTGTTGAGATAACAGGATTGGAAAATGTTGATAAAGTGATATATCTTGATCAAAGCCCAATTGGTAGGACTCCAAGATCAAATCCTGCAACATATACTGGAGTAATGGATGAGATTAGAAATCTCTTTACACAAACCAAAGAAGCTCAAATAAGAGGTTATACCGCTTCACGATTTAGTTTTAATGTTAAAGGTGGTAGATGTGAAAAATGTCAAGGTGAGGGTGAAAACAAGATAGAGATGCATTTTTTACCAGATATCTTAGTTAAATGTGACTCTTGTAATGGAAAAAGATACAATCAACAAACTTTAGAGGTGATGTATAAAGGTAAAAATATAGCTGATGTTTTAGCTATGAGTGTAGATGAAGCTTTTGAATTTTTTGCACCAATTCCTAAAATAAACTTGAAAATGAAAACACTTGTAGATGTAGGGCTTGGTTATATAACCCTTGGTCAAAATGCTGTAACATTATCAGGTGGAGAGGCTCAAAGGATTAAACTAAGTAAAGAGTTAAGTAGAAAAGATACAGGTAAAACTCTATATATACTTGATGAGCCAACAACAGGACTTCATTTTGCTGATGTTGATAGACTTACCAATGTATTGCATAAATTTGTAGAATTAGGCAACTCAATGTTAATTATAGAACATAACCTAGATATGATTAAAAATGCCGACTGGGTTATAGATATGGGTCCAGAGGGTGGAGCTGGTGGCGGTCTTGTTATTGCAGAGGGTACCCCTGAGGATTTGGCAAAAAACTATAAAAAAACTCTTTCATTTACCGGTGAGTATTTAGAAAAAGAGTTGGCATTAGTTGATTAAAAAAATGAAGATTTTAAACTTATTATATATGATAAAATTCTCTTTATGAATCATAAATTATATATGGTCTCTTTGGGACCCGGAGATGTTGAGCTGTTAACACTTAAAGCTTTAAATGCTTTTAAAGATTGCAACGCTATATGTGTACCAACCAAAAGTGTAGACAATAGCTTTACAAAATCTATCAGCTTTACAATTGTCTCAAAAGCATTAAAATTATTAAATATTAAAAAAGAGATTATCCCTGTATATTCTCCTATGCAATTCAAAGAACAAGACTGGGATAATGAAGCAAAAATTATTTTAGAGACAACTAAAAAATATAAAAAAGTTTGTTTTGTAACTTTGGGTGATGCTGGAGTTTATTCTAGTATCTATTATCTACTTCATAGAATTAAAGCAGTAGATAAATTGCTTTATGAAAACAGTGAAGTTATAGCTGGAGTTACATCCTTTAGTGCAGCATCAGCAGAAGCTAAAAAAGCACTTTGCTTAGGTGATGAACAACTTCTAATCAGACCAATAAATCCAAACAATGATGTTAAAACAACTGAAATCCTAATGCGTCCCAAAATTGGCATGGATACAAAAGAGTTGGGTAAAGGAGATTTTCATACATTTGAAAACTTATACCTAGAAGATGAAAAAATCACACCATCAAAAATTGCAAAAGTAAAAAAGTATATGACTATATTTATTAATTTTGCACAAAGAGAAAAAGGTTAAACCTCTTTTCTCCATCCATCCTTTTGCTCTCCGTTTAAATCATATTTGTTCAGATAGCCTCTTGGAGTTAAAACCTTTTTGTTTTTAGTTAGTTTTGTTGTTGAGTTTCCTATTAAAATGGTAGTGGACATATTAACATCTTCATTTTCAACACCAGCCTCTATAAGCTCTTTAGCAGTTGTAATTTTAATCATTTGATTTTTTCTTCCCAAATCTCTTGCTATAACAACTACTCTGCTTGACTCAACAACAGAAAGTTTTTCAAGCATCTCCATATAAGGGTTGAGTCTACTTTTACTTTTTGGGTTATAAATAGCAATAACAAAGTCACACTCTAGTGAAAGTTTGATTCTTTTTTGAATAAGCTGTGGATCTGTTAGCCTGTCTGAGAGCGAAATAAGACAAAAATCCTGCGAAAGCGGTGCTCCAACTTCTGCTGCTAATGCTAAAACAGATGAGACTCCAGGAAGACAAGAGTAATTTATATCATCCCAATAATCTTTAACATCCATTAGTTCAACAACAAGTGAACCCATCGCATATACATTTGCATCTCCATTTGACAAAAGAGCTACATCTCTCCCTTTTTTAGCCTCTTCAATCGCATAATCTACTCTTTGTATCTCTTTGGTCATCGGAGTTGTAAACACCTCTTTATCACCTAGTAATGTAGG
>JAMOMX010000151.1 GCA_027066935.1 Sulfurimonas sp.
TATGGAGATAGAAATCACAAGGGAACCAAAGAGAGTATAGAAGAGTTTAAAAAAGCTATCCAAGAGACATTACTTTCACAAGGAAGTGTTTTAATTCCCTCATTTGCGATAGATAGGTAAATCCGATGAGTTTCAAAAAATAGACAAAAAGTAAATAACTTAAAGAACTGTAAAATTAAAAAGATAAATCTAATACAAATTTCAACAAAAAATTCCTAAAAAAGTAATAATCTCTAAATTTTTTGCAATATTTTAAACTCAAATAGTTCAATTTGGACTAAAAATGGATTTTATGATTCTGATTCAAAAATATTAGAGGTAAAATCATCACTATGTTGACAGGAGCGTTTGATTTCAGCCATTGTTATTTTGGCTTTGAGAATTTTTTCTCCTTTATGGGCATTTAGATAAAGTTGATATAGATTAACTGCGAAACTTCTGAGTATTGAGATGGAAAATGGATTAACATAGGCTATATGATCATCTTCTTTGGTTAACATATCTAAGTGGTAATGATATGTTTCTATTCTCCAATGGTGCAATATTAAATCATGGAAATTATCAGCTGTTGTTTTAAAATTTGCAACAAGATATTGTGTGGTTGTTGTTACTTCTCCAGTTTTCTCATTAGTAATCTCTTTTTTTACTCGAACAATTGTTTGAATATTATTAAAGTCGCTATGAAACATCACTAAATTACAGTTTTTATCTTCATATATGTCAACTACTCTTTTAACTATCTTGTTTCCCTCAATTGTGAATGTTTTAGGTTTATAGCTATCTGTTGGGGCTTGAAATATATTGATAGTCTTTTTTGCTTTATCTTTTAACCCCTCTTGGTTACCTTTTACTTTGGCTATATATCTTCTGCCTGTTTTGTTTATATCATTTAGTATATCCACTTGGGTTAGTAGTGCATCAAATGAAAATATCTGGCTCTCTTTGGTAAAAAAATTATCTTTTAATATCTCTTTGGTTGCTGGAATCTCACTTAATTTCCCTTTGGCTAAAAACTTGTGTCCTACAACTATCTTTATATCTTTGTCTAAAATATTTAGTATTGATTTATGACTCTCCTCAGTATATTGTCCGTTAACATCGCTTCCTCTTAACCATTTGCCATCTATTGAAATATTATTTAACTCAACATATGGTGCAAAATAGTCTCTAAATACTACTTCTAATTCATTGTTATCTGTATTCATCAATAGGTTATGTAGGGTTGATAGTGATGGTATCTTTATTTCTGTTCTTTTAAACAGCTTTTTAAAAAGTTCATTGTGTTCATTATATTGCATCCAGCAATGCAAATCTTTAAATGTTACAGCCCCTTTTAATAACCCAAATAAGGACATAAATAGTATCTCACTTAGTAGATATTCTATCTTGTGGGTATCTGTTCTAAAGTCTGTGACTGTTTCTAGTTGTTTTAAAAGTTCTTTTTTTTTATTTTCATACTTTATGTAGTATCTAATTCTTATTTAAATGTTGTATAAATTCTCATCGGATTTACCTATCCCCAGCCCCACCAAAAGCTTCTTTAAGTTCTCCCTTATCTATCCCACTAAGCTTAATAAGTGAAGAGAGTTTATCTTCATCCAACTCCTTAACACCATCTTTACTATACCGCTCCAAGATAAACTCTATAAACCCTCTAGCTTTTTCATCATGATAGCTATCTACAAACTCTGAGTTTTCTACTGCCAATACTCTTTCACTTCGTGTTTTTATCTCTAAATTAAACGATATATGGGCAAGTACATCGTAAATGTCGCTATTTTGTGCCTCAAATATGCTTTTTAAGTCATATAGCTGTGTTTCATCTATGTTCATATCTCTTAGTTTATCTAGTAGTTCTTTTCTATTTTTGGGATTGCTCCATATCTCTCTGAGTTTGGCTTCATCGTTGTAAAATTTACCAAGTATGCCGATGAGTAGCTCTAAATACTCATCGGTTCTTAGTGGTCTTCCATCTTCTCCCACATAGGTAGTCTCTATATCGATGACTTTGAGTTTTCTGCCTTTGATGTTGATTATGACTTTTTCTTTTTTCTCACTTGTTTTTCCATCGTCATCTGGTTTTGGCTTAAGTTCTGTTGGTGTTTTAGGTGTAATTGACGATGGCTCACCCTCTTCATCTTCAGGCAATCCATCCCATGCCTTGTCATAAAAAAGATTTGTCGCACCTACAAAGTCGATGATAGTAAAAAAGTCTTTGCCCTCGTAAACTCTCGTTCCTCGTCCTATGATTTGCTTGAACTCGGTCATGGAGCGGATGGGTGCTGTGAGGATGACATTTCGGACATTTTTGGCATCGACTCCAGTGGTTAGCATCTTGGAAGATGTGAGGATAGTGGGGATATCTCTGTCATTGTTTTGAAATGCTTCAAGATAGTCTCGTCCTATATCGCCCTCATCAGATGTGACTCTCACACAGTAGTCATTGTCTTTTACACTTTTGTGCTGGTCTATGGCTATCTTCATATCGATGGCATGTTTTTGATTGACACAGAAGATGATGCTTTTATCCATAGGGTTTATCTCTTGGAGTATGGTTTTGGCTATAAGCTCTGTCCGTTTTGGGATGATGACTTCTCTTTCAAACTTATCGAGTGTGACTATCTGCTCTTCTAGTTCTCCTTGGACGATGTCGTCTGGGTTAAACTTGTATTCGTCGATATTTGTCCTGACTCTTTTGACTTTGTAAGGGGTTAAAAAACCATCATTGATACCCTCT
>JAMOMX010000152.1 GCA_027066935.1 Sulfurimonas sp.
ATGAGATTCACAACGCACAAGCAAAAAAACGCTCTAAAAGTAAAAAAAATCTTTATGGAACTTTTGTTCATGGACTCTTTGATAGTGATGATTTAAGATACAAAATATTTTCTAAAATAGATAAAAGATATAAAGGTTATAATTTTAAAAAATTTAAATTAAAATCTATTGAAAATTTTACTACCCATATAGATAAATATATAGATATGGAATATATTTTAGGAGCTTTAAATGAATAAAAAAACACTTTTTATTGGTGGTATTAAAAGTGGGAAATCTCTAAATGCTCAAAACTATATACTTAAAAATTCTACAAAAAAACCTATCTATTTAGCTACTACAGAGTTTATTGATGAGGGGATGAAAGAACGGATAGATGAACATAAACTAAACCGTAAAGATGATTTTATAACCATTGAAGAGCCTCTAAAACTATATGAAAGCATCCTCTCTTGTGAAAGTGCGATTTTAGTAGAGTGTATCAGTATGTGGATTAACAATATGCTTTATCATAAATATAGTTTTAAAAATATGATAGATGAGTTAAATAAAATTATGAAACTTGATAAAACAATAGTTTTTGTACTAAACGATGTTGGAAGTGGCATAATTCCAGACAATCCACTCTCTCGAGAATTTGTAGATATAAGTGGAAAGCTATCACAACTAATAGCCTCAAATTGTGATGAAGTTTACCATACCATTGCAGCAATTAGTACGAGGATAAAATGAAAATATTTAAAGGTTTTGCACTAGCTGTTTCACTGCTCACCATAATCCCTTTTTTTAAAGTACACGATTTTTACAAGGGTATTAATGGTTATGCTGTTATGTTTTATCCACTTGTTGGTTTTTTGCTTGGCTCAATTTTATATGGAGTTTGGTTTTTTCTTAATCCTCACATGCCGAGTATCCATCTTGGAATTTTACTCTTTGGTCTTTGGGTATTACTGACAGGTGCACTTCACCTTGATGGATTAAGTGATACAATAGATGGTTTGTTTGTGCATAAAGACAAGGCATTAGAAGTTATGAAAGACCCACATACCGGTGGAATGGGGATGATTTTTACCGTTACCTTTTTAATTTTAAAAGCCTCATCTTTAGCATACTTATCTTATTTAAATGCTATGTATCTACTTCCAATAATCCTTATGTTATCACGATTTAACGCAGTTGTTGCAATATACCTTTACCCATATATTGGTGGTGGAATTGCATCATTGGCAAAAAAGGAGCTAAAACTATCTCAAGTTTTTATAGCTTTTTTATATGTATTTATCATTAGTTTGTGTATCTCTAGTTTTAGTTTCATCATTATTTCTTTATTATTATTCTATATCATAAAACTATTTTTTATTAAAAGATATAATGGCTTCTCTGGAGATATCTATGGTTTTATCATAGAGATTACAGAACTTATTTTACTAAATATTATCATTATAGGATTTTTATGAAACTAACACTTATTCGTCACGCAGAAGTTGAAGAACAATACATTGGGTGCTTTAACGGGCATATAGATATAGACCTTTCAAAACAAGGAAGGGTAGAAGCAAAAAATTTAGCAAATACATTTTATAACGATGAATTCGATGGTGTTTTTTGTTCTGATTTAATTAGATGTAAAAACACTTTAAAGTATTTTAAACATTCTAAAGATGCTATATATACTGAAAAACTTAGAGAGAAATCATTAGGTGAACATGAGGGCAAAAAGTTTGAAGACTTAGGTATAAAATACGAAAACTTTGGACAATTTATAAACTCACTTGATGGGGAGAGATTTGATGATTTTGGATCAAGAGTGAAAGAATTTTTTTATGACTATCTTCCATCACTTGGAAAAGAGAATGTTTTAATCATTACACATGCTGGTGTTATTAGAACTATGTTGTGTTTTTATGAAAATATTCCAATAGAAGAAGCATTTAGCAGAGATATAGAATACGGTTCAATCACAATGATGAGAATATGAAAACATTTAATATTTTTACAAACAAAATAGATTCACTCCCAGATGGAAAAGCTGATTTTTTACTTGCTGCTAGTGTTACAAAAACTTGTGAAATAGAGGGAATTACACAAGCTGGAATCCCTGGTAAAATCCCACTAACACCAACTCTTGATGCTGAGTTTATAAGTACAGGCAGCGTTTATTCAATGCCCGAACTTGCGGAAACTCCAAAAGGTGTTCCAACCCCTGCACTTATAACAAAAGCTGTCCATGATTTAACTCCGTACTCAACTATTGAGATTTTAAATTTAGGTTTAGAGATAAAACCTCAACATACTCAACTTCATAATTTTGACATCTTGGCATCAAACTCTATAACTGAAAATGCAAATATAGACGCAAAAGAAGTATTTGCAAAAGGTATGGCGTTTGGAAAATCATACGAACTAAAAGGGTCATACCTCATTTTAGGCGAAAGCACTCCAAGCGGGACAACTACAGCAACTGCGACTGCTCTAGCTCTTGGATATGATTTGAAAAATGATTTCTCATCTAGTTTTTTAAACTCTCCTGAGACAATAAAAAATTCCACTGTCCAAAAAGCACTATCGCTTATAAATGACGATATGAGTAACTTTGAAAAGTTAAGTGTAGTAAGTGATAATATGCTTTTATTTTGTGCTGGATTTTTACTAGAAGCCTCAAGAAGATTTCATGTTGTTTTAGCTGGTGGAACTCAAATGGCAGCTTGTTTATTGGTAGCTGATAAATTAAAAGAAGATGTACTTATGAGAATTAAATCTGAGAACATCACTTTAGCTACTACTGCATGGGTAGCTAAAGATAAAAACTCAAATATACAAAATATTTTATCATCCCTTAGTTATAAGCCACACGCAATATATACAGATTTTTCTTTTGCAAATGCAGAGATACCTGTACTTAAAAAATATGATGAGGGTGAGGCCAAAGAGGGAGTTGGAGCAGGAGCTGCTTTAGCTTACGCAGTGGCAAATAAAAAAACAAACAAAGAAGTTTTAGAGGCTATAGAGTATTTAATCTACAAC
>JAMOMX010000153.1 GCA_027066935.1 Sulfurimonas sp.
GAAACAAAAAACTCTCAGCCAAATCAAGGGCTGCAATCCCTACTGGTTCTACATGGGCAAATCTTAAACGAATTTTTTCAAACTCATTAAAATCAATCCCCTCTTTTTCACAAAAATCTTCTGTATCTCCTTCATAATATCCATTTTCATCTAAATTAGATATAACATACTCAGCAACTAATTGAGATATTGGCGTTGGAAAAAGTGGAGCCTGCATCTGCTCATCAAGAACATCATGTAAAGAACGGTAAGCAATTGTTAAAGCTTCTATTTGCTCTGTTCTTGAGTTACTTACAGCTCCGCTAATAATTTTTCTAGGAATTCTTTTTTCAAAGTTTTCTTCATATCCAGATTCTATTTCAATCACTGGATTTACATCAATAAAAGGACTCATAGCCTCACCCAAGTCACTAAGGCTTGAATGAAGTATTGGCAACCAATTTCTTAATGTATTAGAGAGTTTATGTTTATTCTCAACTGAGTGTGTTTGCCTTAATGCTGCCATATTTAAAGTTTATAATCCTCACCAAGATAATGTGTGCGCACATCAGCATTATTAGCAATCTCATCACTCGTTCCACTCGCTAGTAGTTCCCCAGCCTTAATAACATAAGCCCTATCACAAACATCAAGGGTCTCTCTAACATTATGATCAGTTATTAACACACCAATATCATAAGAGACAAGCTGTTTTATAACATTTTGAATATCCATTACCGCAATTGGGTCAACTCCAGCAAATGGCTCATCTAAAAGTAAGAATTTTGGTTTATTTACAAGGGCTCTAGCTATCTCAACACGACGACGCTCACCACCACTTAAGCTAATACCTTTTCTATATCTAATTGGCTCAATATTAAACATATCAAGTAACTCTAAAATTCTATCATCACGCTCTTTTTTATCTTTTATGCCGATTTCCGCTGCTACCATTAAATTATCTTCAACACTTAAATCTTTAAAAACAGATGCTTCTTGAGGAAGATATCCAATCCCTTTTAGTGCGCGTTCATGAAGTGGTTGACCAGATAAATTTTCATCATCAAAAAAAACTTCACCATCACTAGCTTCAACAAGTCCACAAATCATATAAAAAGTTGTTGTTTTACCAGCTCCATTTGGTCCAAGAAGTCCAACAACCTCTCCACTAGAAACCTCTAAAGAGATCCCTCGTACTATCTCTAAATCTTTAATTCTTTTTTTTAAATTTATCGCTTTTAGTGTGTGCATATTTTATATTCTCTTTTATTATTTTGTTTCTTTTTTATATTTATCTCTAAAATATCAAAACCAGCTGATAATAAGATATTTTTTAGTTTTTCATCGCCCCACTCCACTAAGTGAAGTCCCTCTTTTTCTAACTCTTCTAACATCCCTAAAGATATAAAGTGCTCAATCCCTTTGTTATAAATATCATAATGAAAAATTTTATCTCCATAACATTGTTGAAGTGAAAAAGTGGGTGATGTGACTTGGGTTTTAATACCCAATGATTTCACTATATACTGAGTTAGAGTTGTTTTTCCAGATGCTAAATCACCATTTAAGATAATAACACCGCTTGAGAAATCTTTTAGTATTTCATCTGCTAATGCTGGTAATTCATTTAAGTCTAACTCATATATTTTCATAATTTATTTGATATCTCTATAATTTGAGCTAATTTATTTTTTGCTTTTTTGGCTCTAATAGCATAATTAGCCATCTCCAAACCATCTTGAATATCACGAGCCAACCCATCAACTACAAGTGCACAAGCTGTGTTTATATAAACAATATCTCTTTGTGCATCTGTAGCACATCCATCAAAAATATTTTGTAATATTTGAGCATTTTCCTTAGAGTCTCCCCCAACTATAGCTTTAATTGGTACTCTTTTTATCCCATACTCTTGTGGATCTATCTCAAACTCATGAATAACACCATCTTTAAGTTGCGATGCATAAGTTATATCACTAATACTAACTTCATCCATACCCTCACCAGAGCTAACCACCATTGTTGACTTTACACCATTGATTTTTAAAGCTTCTGCCATTTTTGGAACAAATATTTTATCAAATACGCCAAGTAAAGATTTTTTTACATCTGCTGGATTTGTAAGCGGTCCTAAAATATTAAAAATAGTCTTATCGGGAATTGTTTTTCTCACTGGGACTATAAAACTCATACACGGATGATGGTTTGCTGCAAACATAAAGCAAAAACCACTTTCCTCTAAGAGTTGAGCATTTTGTTTTATGTTTAGGTCTAGTCTTACTCCAAGAGATTCAAACATATCAGCACTACCAGATTTTGAAGTGATTGAACGACTTCCATGCTTTGCCACACTAGAGCCACATGCTGAACTTAAAATTGCTACAGTTGATGAGATATTAAAACTACCAATTTTATCACCACCTGTTCCAACTACATCTAAAGATTTATCTCTTAACTCTTGGCTAATTGGTAAAGCGATAGCATGTGAGCGCATAACCTCTGCTGCTGCAGCTATTGACTCAACAGAGGTATATTTATCAAGCTTCATGTTAAGTAAAAATTCACGCATAATATCATCATTCATTTCATGATTAAACAGACTCTCAAATTTTTCTTTTGTTTCATCATAAGTCATCTAAAGCTCCTTAATATATTCGTGTTGAAGAGATTTTGGTGTAGATTTAGTTGTTGGAATTTGTAAGACTTGATAGTTTTTAGATCCATTTAGATAATTAATAGTAATCTTATTGCCTACATCAACATTTTTAGAAGATTTAACAACTATACCATTTATGAGCACCACTTTAGAAGCAATCATATCTTGAGCAACCGAGCGTCTTTTTGTAATATTTACAGAATTAAGAAATTTATCTATTCGCATTATTTAACTTTTTAAATTTTTTATTTATATTAAGATAATAAAACTAAAAACAATGTAAAAGTTGGAACAATTATTGCATGTTTATGTGGTTTTTTTAATTTTCCCCACTTAAACCTTTACCTTAAGTATCATAAGGAGTGGTTGATGCTTTTTGAGAATAAGACTGTATCTGTTCCTTTTTAGTGCAAAGTATTTTTTCTTCATTTGTTAATATCTCTTCTAATTCTTGATGCTTGTCTTGAAGAATGCCTTCAAAGTCTTCGTGTGTAGTTGGTTTATCATCATGAAATTTATCTAATAAAATATTAGATGTCCCCATAACTACAAGATAACTATGCTCCATAAAATCAAGCATAACTACACTATTTTTTTCATTTATATCTTTTTGAAATCTAATTGATACACTGTTATCACTCGATTGATTAGTTTGAGTTTGCTCAATTTTATCTTTTTTATTAAATAACCAATATTTTTCACTTGTTGATCTGATTTTGTTTTTTAAATTTTGATTAGGAGAGACTTTTTTTCTAATTATAAATAATATTATTATTCCTATTATTAGTAATGAGACAACTATAATATAACGATCACTTACTGTTTCATCTTTTTTAGTTGGAAGGGAAGATATAAAGGACTGATTTGTTTGTTGTGTTTGGGCAGTTTGTTTTTTAATCATTTCAGATTTATTTTGAAACCTAAGCCTTAAGCCGTATGCATCGGAAGTTTTGGAAACTTTTAAACCAACTCCATCTGGTATTGAAGCTACAATTTTAACATAGTTTGACATAGGGGTTATAGATAATTTATTTAGATACTTAGATTTTAGTTTTTTTAATTTAGATGACTCAATAGATGTATTTTGAAGTTTGATTATAATTTTAGATTCTGTAGTTTTTTTTTTAATTTGATCTGTATATGGAGTATCAAATGTAATCATCACATCAACTCTATCTGTTCTATCATAGATGTTATAACTTAAAATTTTTGAGCCAAAAAGAGTTAAAGGCAATAAAAAAAGTAAAAATATTTTAATCATAGACGCTCTTTGGATAGATGATATATCACAGCATTGGAATCTAAAATTTCATTTATACGAATTGCTAGATTTTTTTCATAAACCATAACTTCACCTTTACCAAGAATACGCCCATTTACATACGCTTCTACAGATTCTCCTGCTGGCTTTTCCAAATCTATAATAGAGCCTTTTTGTAGGTCTAAAATTTCAGCTACTGTTTGTTCTGTTTCGCCTAAATCAGAGACAAATTCAACCTCCATATCTAAAAGACCTGAATAGTTCATCCATGATAATTCTTCTTCGTTATACTGAGTTTCTTCTTCACTGAAATTTTGTTTTTTCATTTGTTAGTTATATCCTTAATGGCTATAGATAATCTAGCACCTTCTATTTGCAAAGTTTTAATCTCATTATATTCAAAATCAAATTTACCATTTTTTTCAAAGTTCGGAGTAGAAATACTATAAGGATTATCGGATTTTTCAGCTAGAACTTTAGCACTACCAATAATTAGATTTGCAGTTTCTAAAAGCATATCAATAAGTGTTTCTTCATCACTTTTTTCCTCTTCTAAAAATATAGAAGATACTTTTTGAATAAAGTCCTCATCCGCAGATAAGTAAACTCTATATTTCTCATTGTTTAGTGTATTAATATCTATGTAAGCAATAAGTGTTCTAGTTTTATTGACATCATTATGAATACTATATGGTAATCTAATTTGATGTATACAAAAATTTTCAGCAGCTTGAATTATAGTACTTATCATCTTTATCCCTTAATCTATTAAACTAATTATACTCGTAAATCCCTACTAGTTTTCTTATAAACATCTCTCTAAGTCTAATTATACCAATCCCCATTAAAAAGTAGGTATTTAATTGGGATTAGTATTAGGTTTATTCTCCCTTAGGTATCTATCTTTTAATAATTTTTTTATTACTTTTATTTGTGTATATTTTAATTCATAAGATTCATCCATCATTTTGTTTATGTGAAAAACTTCTGTTACAGTAATTCCAAAAGGATCTTTTTTTTCTACAACTTGCTTATTATTCTCAGTAAAAGAGTAATAATAAAGATTTTTGCGTGTGTATTGAATATAATAAGTTATTACTATCTCATCTGTATATTTTTTTTCAATTGCTACTACTACTCTTTGATCTTCTTTGTAGTTACCATCTAATGTTAATGTTTTTTTAGCCTCTTGTATAGAGATAAAACCAATATAAAATTTATTATATAAACCATGATACCTTTGAGTACTCATATTCATTAAAAAACTAATATCTAATACATACTTTTTATGTGCACGTAAAGTTTTAGTAATCCATGACATAGTATTATAGTATCTAAAATAGTGTAATTTTAGTGTATTTGCTTCAATCATTTTCTTAGATTTAGATTTTTGCTTTGGAGCTATTTTTTTTATATTTGGATTTTTTATATATTCTAATATATTCATTGAAGAATATTCTTTAGTAAACCAAACTGTACAATAGGCCGGAAACTGCTTTGTTCCAGTAGCTCCATCGTTTAATATGATAAGTGCTTTTATCTCATAATTTGGAAATATAATCTCTAATAGTGCTTTTTTCTTTCTAAGTCTTTTTCTAAGTTTTAATACATTTTTAACAAGTGTCATCTCTACAAAGTAAAGCTCATTATTACGAGTTATAAACATAGCATCAAACTCACTTATTTCACGACTTTTTGTGCGGTAGACTATTTGTTGTTTTTCACTAATGGAAAGTGTATTTGGAAAAGATTTATCTTTATTTTGATGAAATCCTTTTAAAATAAACTTTTCTATTTCATCATTTTCTTCAGCATATCTAATAAGTTTTTCATATAGATAATTTTCATAAACTTCACCCTCAAAAGAGCGATATGAACTTAAATATTGTGGATCATCTTCTTCAATACCTTTGGCAATTAAAGACATAAGATGTTTTACATTGTAATCATAATGAAGTAAATTATCAGATATATTACCCTCATCTAAGTTTCTAATATCTTGGCTTATTTTTAACATTAAACCATCTCACTATTTTTAAAAAATTGATCAATTATATCGCGATACTCTTTAATATCACTAATATGATTTACTAACTCACGAAGAGCTGAAGCGCCACGATAACCTTTTGAATATGTATGTGTATGTTTTCTAAACATTGCTACACCATGCAATCCATAAAAATCTATCATCTTATCAAAATGTTCTAAAATTATCTCATGCTTAAGAGAAGAAGATATATTTGATGAACCTGTTTTAAGCTGATGAAATATCCAAGGAGCACCAACAGCACCACGACCAATCATCACCCCATCTGTATCAGTATGTTCTAAAACCCATTTAGCCTTCTCGTAAGAGTCTATATCACCATTTGCAATTACAGGGATAGATACAGTTTTTTTTATCTCAGCTATTGCATCATAATCAACTGCTGCTTTAAACTTTCCTGCCCTAGTCCTGCCATGAACAGCCAAAAAATCAGCCCCACTATCTTCAGCCATTTTAGCTATATCTACATGATTTTTTTTTTCAAAACCAAGTCTTATTTTAACACTAGTTTGTTTTTTATTTGATGTTTCTTTTATAGTTTTTATAAGAGAACCCATAAGGGGAAGATTTAAAAGCAAAGAACTACCACTTCCATGTCCAACAACTTTTGGAACAGGACATCCACAATTTAGATCTATTATGTCAATGCCATCGTATTTATTTAATACTTCTACTGCACCACGAACAACATCGACATCAGAGCCAGATATTTGAACAGAGTAAGGATCTTCTAATGGTGATTTTTTTAACATATGTAAAGTTTTTTTGGAGTTGTGAATAAGAGCATTGGAGCTTAACATCTCGCTTACAGTAAGATCAGCTCCAAATTTTTTAACAACACTTCTAAATGGTAAATCTGTAAATCCAGCGAGTGGTGCTAATATATATACAGGCTTATCAAATGTCATAAAGTTTATACAAATAGATCTATATTAAAATTTTTACCACACTCTTTAAGTGCCCGATAAGATTTAAAGTTTAAATACTCATCTTGCTGTGTATTGTTTAATAACTCTTCTGCAGGAGACAACATCTCTAAATCAAAAAGAGTATATAGATAAGCTCCTAACATCTCTTCAGAACTTTCACTTAAACGCTCAAATAATTTAATTCTTTGTTCAGGAACCATATTTAAAGATACTGCCCTTGATATAGCTATATAATCATCTGAATTTAACTCTAAGTGTGAAAATAAAGACATTAATTCATCATTTGTTATCTCTAAAGTATTTTCATCTGCATTTATTCTGCCTAATATTATAAATAAAGCTTCTTGTGTTAAATTTTCTTTGTATTTGTCAATTGCATATAATGGTGATTCTTTTACAAAATCTATATATACTTCTTCTAAAAAACTTTTAGTATATTTATCTCTTGCATTTAAAATATTCTCAGCTGATAAATCACCATTTTTATACATATTTCTTTGGTTGATAATTGTGAGTTGATTTGAAACTTCTAGTGAGTACTTTTTTAAATTTACTATTTTTCCATTTTTTAACTCTTCAATTATCTCTAAAACATTATTGATTTTCTCATTTGGAGTATCGGGCTTTAAAGTTGAAGTTGCCATTAAGTTTGAGTTATCAATAACTTTACCCAATAGTTTATACCTATCTGTTTTATAAACACGAGAACGATCTTGTTTACCCAAATACGCGTCTACTATTGAATCAATAAATTTTTCATTATCTTTTTCATATTTTTTATTGTTTAATCCATTTAAAAATGAATAAAATCCCATATGAAACAAACTACCAATATATAATATAATCAATGGAATTGATATTAATACCGCTATTGATATAGATGGTAACTGAACTCCAAATAAATTTATTGCGTAGCTATCTTGTGTTACAAATGCATAAACATACCACCCAACTATAACTATCAACAAAAACGATGCTGTTGTATATCTTTTTAAGTACATACTACGTCCTTAACTTGATTTTTCTACTATCTCTCTACAATCGATACAGTATATAGCATGTGGCTTTACCTTTAAACGCTGAAAGCCTATTGGGTCTTCACACATTTCACAAACTCCATACTCACCATTTGCTATTTTACCCAATGTTACATTAATCTCTTGTAACTCTCTATTTTGTTGAGATACTATTGCACTCTCTACCATAGAACTATTACTATTTGAAGCATAATCTGCTTCATCATTTAACTCTTGCGTACTTAATTGATTTAATTCATCATTTACATCATCTATATTTTTATTTATCTGCTCTTGTCTACTCTTTAAAATCTCTTTAAAATATTTTAATTCACTATCTTGCAACTGTTATCCTTGTCTTGACTTTCATTTATGATATGGGTGATTGCTTAAAATTGAAAAACCTCTGTAGATTTGCTCTAAAAGTACAGCTTTAACAATTTTATGACTCATAGTTATTTTGCCTAGACTAATAATTTTATCACTTTTATTTAAAAAAGCATCTTCAAAACCATAAGCTCCACCAATGAAAAATTTAATCGCAAGTTTATCATTTAATAGCTTACTAAATTCATAAGAATCAATTATTTCTCCATCTGGGTGTAAAGAGATGCTATAACCTTTACCTATATATGAATCTAGCACCTTTGTGTATGCCTGCTGTGAAGCTTTTTGGGAGATAGTGTGTGCTTTTGTTACATCTTTATTAAAAATTTCAATATCTTCCACTTTTGCGAAACGACTTATCATTTTTGTTAACTCTTTATATAAAGAACTATAGGTTGAATGCTCTTTTCTTGCGATACTTATAATATCTATTTTCATTTTAAGAGGTCACTTCCAATAACTTTATAGATAATATTTACAAAATTGTCTTCTAATTTAACACCACCAATAACACCAACTGGATGTTTTGAAATTGAAGCGATATTTTCTATTTCATCACCAAGTATATTTAATATATTGTCTTTAGTATTTGTATCTCTGTATGCACCTAACCCAATATAGTTTAAGTCCATCTTGTTAGCCTCAAGTACTTCTTTTTCATTATGGGTAGATATACCCAATAGTTTATCATCTTTAATAATATCTCTTAATATATTAACTGCTTTAAAAATATCTTCATCAATCTGCTTTAAATCCTCTTGCCCTAAATGGACGCCATCACAATACTCTATTAACTCATATTTATCATTAACAATTAAAAATCCATCAAACAACTGTCTAATAATGATTAGTTGTTGTTTTATAAATGTTATATCTGAGGTTTTATTTCTGTATTGCAAGATTTTAGCATCGTTTTTATTTGCGATACTAACAAACTCTTCCACGCTCATAGCATGTGAATCGAGTAGAGCTTGGTCACATAAAGCATAAAGTTGCATATTGTTTAACTATTGTCAAACATTGTCAATAGGTCACTTAGCGTCTTCTTTAGCTCATTTCTATTTACAACCATATCAACTGCACCTTTTTCAAGTAAAAACTCTGCTCTTTGAAATCCATCAGGAAGAGCAGAACCAATAGTTTGCTCAATCACCCTTTGTCCAGCAAAACCAATAAGAGCGCCTGGCTCTGCGATAATTATATCTCCTAGTGTTGCAAATGAAGCAGATACACCACCCATAGTTGGATCTGTTAATACTGATATATATGGCAAATTATTTTTAGCTAATTTTGCTAATGCTGCTGAAGTTTTACTCATTTGCAATAAGGAAAATGTCGACTCTTGCATCCTTGCTCCACCAGAAGCACTAAGTATAATTACACCCTGTTTTTTCTCAATAGCTCTTGTAACTGCACGAACTATTTTTTCACCCTCTACAGAACCTAACGATCCACCCATAAATGAAAAATCAAATATAACTACCTGAGCATCTACACCATTAATCCTCATCTCTCCACTAACAACAGAAGAGTAACGATCAGTTTTTTTATACCCCTCTTCTATACGAGTTTTATATGCTTTTTTATCTGAAAAATTTAGTGGATCTATTGGTTTCAAATTAGCATCAAACTCAACAAATGAGCCTTCATCAGCTAAAAGTTTAATACGCTCTTTCACACCTATGCGTAAATGAAAACCACATTTAGGACATACATAATTTTGATTTTCAACTTCTTTGTAGTACATTAAAGAGTGACAAGATTTACACTTAACCCAGTGAGTTGAAGCTTCGCTTTTAGTAGGTTGTTTTTTAGATATATTTCTAGAAAAGATATTAAGTAAGTTCAAAAAAAGTCCTTAAATTTATATAATTATGGCGATTATACCTTAATTTATCTAAATAATAAGAATTCTACATAAACGATTTTATTTTAGTTTTTTACATTTTCCAAAACTTCTTTTATTACAAATACTTCCATCTATCCATGTAGCGTGACTAAATCTAGTTCTATGAATCTTTGCATTATCAAAATTAGCACCATTTAATTTTGCCCATCTAAAATCAGTCCCACTAAGATTTGCTCCAGAAAAATTAGCATTTTGAAGTTTTGCACTTTTAAAAATAGCTCCTTTTAAATTAGCACCGCTAAAATCAACATTTTTAAGAGATGTTTTTATAAATTTGGTCCCTCTTAAATCAGCATTTTTAAAGCTTATGCCATCCATAACCTTTCCAGAAAGATGTTTTCCCTTAAAATTAACAGCAGTATTGATTTTTCTTTTTTTCTTTTTATATATATAACGACAATTTCCCACACTATTTTCTTTACATTCTAAACCATTTTTCCATATAGCTCCACCAAGTTTTGCATTATAAAATATGGCATTTTTAATATTGGCACCCTTAAAATTAGCTCCTCTAAGATTAGCAGAACTAAAGTTTGCATATTGAAGATTTGCATTTTTAAGGTTAGTGCCTGTTAAGTTAGCACCTTGAAAATAGGAGCCATAAAGATCAGCATTTGAAAGATTTGCATCTGTAAGATTTGCACCGTGAAATTGAGAAAAAGAGAGATTTGCATCTGAGAGTTTTGCTTTTGTCAGATTAGCTTCTGGAGCTATTGTATACTCTCCAATAATAACTTTTGCAGATAATATATATGGAAGTATTATTGGTAACATATATATAAAAAGAAATTTCATAAGATAAACCTTTTGTTTTTTATTTAAGAATTATATCTAAAAAAAAATTAATAAGTTTATTTTATTTTAAAAAAAGTTGCCTTTTATAAGTGTTAAGTAAGATGGCATAAAAAAATTCTTTTTATTTCAAAAGTGATTTTATAATACTCCTAGCAGCTTCACGACCATCATATACAGCTGTTACAACTAAATCAGCACCACGGTAACAATCTCCACCAGCATATATACCAGAAGTTGAAGTCTCGTGTGTATCTTCATCTATAATAATCTCACCCCATTTATTTATCTCTATACCATTTTCAGCCAAAAATGATGGGACTTCTGTATTAAATCCTAAAGACATAATTATTATATCTGCACTTATTCTATGCTCACTACTTTTTAACTCTTCTACACTTTGACGATCTGATTCATCTTTAGGGCCTAGATGCATCTTAATCACCTCTATAGCTATAGCTTTTTCATCATTTAATATAATCTCTTTAGGAGATACAAGAAATGAAAAATCAACACCCTCCTCCATAGCATTTTTATACTCTTTTTTAGATCCAGGCATATTTTTTTCATCACGGCGATAAAGACAAGTTACAGATCTAGCACCCTCTCGTTTTGCTGTACGAAGACAATCCATTGCAGTATCTCCACCACCAATTACTACTACATTTAAATCTTTAAAATCAAATTTTTTATCATAAGTATTATTGAAATTTTTCTTTTGAATAGCAGTTAAATAATCCATAGCGTCATAAACATTAGACGCATTTCCACCATTCATTAAAGTTCTTTTAGCTTTTGTAGCACCAACTCCAATAAATATAGCATCATGATTATTTGCAATATCTTCAAAAGCAATATCTTTGCCAACTTCACAATTTAGTATTAATTCTAAGCCAGCTTCTTGAAGTAATTTTATACGGCGTTCTACTATTTTTTTATCTAGTTTAAAATTTGGAATACCATAAGTTAAAAGTCCACCAGCTTTATCGCTTCTCTCATACATTGTTACAGCAATACCAGAGCGTAAAAGATATGTAGCAGCAGATAATCCAGCTGGTCCACTACCAATTATAGCTACCTTTTTATTAGTATTAATTTCAGGAAATTCAGGTTTAAGACCAGCTTTAAACCCAGATTCTGTTATATGTGTTTCAATTGAACCAATTGTTATAGCACCATGACCATCATTTAAAGTACAATCGCCTTCACAAAGTCTATCATGAGGACATACTCGACCCATTATTTCAGGAAATGGAGATGGTTCATTTGATAGTTTAAAAGCAAACTCTAAATCAGTTTCACTTACTGCTTTTAACCATTGTGGAATGTAATTGTGAAGTGGACATTTTGTTAAGCAAAATGGATCTCCACATTGGATACATCTATCGCTTTGTGAAGCTGCATCTTTTTTGTCAAACACTTCATAAATTTCATTAAAATCTCTTGTTCGCTCTACAGCTAATCTTTTTTTTTGCTCTAGTCTTTCAATATTTAAATATTCTCTCATGGTTAATCTCCCTTCTCTACATTTAATGGTAATTTTGTTAAATTTTTAGGTTTAATTAACCAAAAGTTTCTAACCTCTACTCTAAAGTTTTCAAGTAACTCTTTGGCTTTTTTACTACCTGTCTCAGCTACATAATTTTTTAGTAATTTTTTTAGATAGTGTCTAGCTTCATCTCCATCATCTGTATCAATTCTACCAGCTTCAACAAGTTCACGGTTTACATTTTCAACAAAAGTATGATCTTTATCATATACAAAACTAATACCACCAGTCATTCCTGCACCAAAATTTATACCTGTTCGACCAAGGATAACTACTACACCACCAGTCATATACTCACAAGCATTATCTCCAGTGCCCTCAACTACAGCTAAAGCACCAGAGTTACGAACAGCAAAACGCTCCCCTACACTTCCAGATATATAAAGCTTACCTCCAGTGGCACCATAAAGACATGTATTTCCACCAGCAGCATATACCTCACCCTCATTTTTAGATTTTATAATAACCTTACCACCATGCATCCCTTTACAAATGTAATCATTTGCTACGCCATCTAAGTAAATTGATACACCGTGAATCAAAAATGCTCCTAATGCTTGACCAGCAGTTCCAGATAGATTAATCTCTATAGTGTTCGCTTTTAGCCCCTCATCACCGTAATATTGAGCGATTTCACCAGACACTAAAGCTCCAAAGCTTCTATTTACATTAGTAATTTGGCGCTCAATTTTTATGGGATGCTCAGGGTACTTAATAGCGGTCATTGCTTCTTTTAAGACACCTTTTTCAAAAACATTATCATCAAATGGATGGTTATATTTTTGTTGATGTGTATTAATCCCATCTTCTTGATGCAAAATTGAAGAAAAATTAAATTTTTTAGCAAATTCATCATCTTTTACTTTAAGAATATCATTTTGACCTATCATCTCCTCCATAGTCTTATAACCTAATTCTGCCATTATAGAGCGAATATCTTCAGCAATAAATGTAAAGTAATTTATAATTTGATCTACATGTCCTTTAAAGAAATCCTCACGAAGTTTCTCATTTTGTGTAGCAATTCCAACTGAACATTTATTTACATGACAAATTCTAAGCATTTTACAACCAACAATCGTAAGGACGCTAGTACCAAAGGCATAAGATTCTGCACCTAAAAGTGCGGCTTTTACAACATCTAATCCAGTTTTTAATCCACCATCAGTTTGAAGCTCAACAAGACCACGAAGGTTGTTTGCTTTTAAAGCATTATGAGCTTCACTAAGACCGAGTTCCCAAGGATTTCCTGCAAACTTTATAGATGTAAGTGGAGCAGCACCAGTACCACCATCACCACCAGAGA
>JAMOMX010000154.1 GCA_027066935.1 Sulfurimonas sp.
TAAACGTTAAGAAATACCAAGAGTACAGGCTGAAACGGCTTGAAAACAAGCTAATATGACAAATTATCCTTTATCTGGGCTATAAAATAGGAAATTTATTATTAGTCGCTAGTTATGCTGAGGTCTCTTGATATTAATTTTACAGTGTAAATTTCATCTTTATTTAGAAGACTGTAAACCTCCTTCTTAAGGTATTTTTTCTTAAGATATAAAGTGTCGTTACTACAAGATACTAAATTAATAATTACAAAAAATAATAAAATATACTTCATTTATTTTTCCAGCTATACGTTAAATAATAAGACTACAATAAATTATATTAATTACCAAATATACTTTTTTGGGGGATATTTAATAATGTATTTCAAATAACTGATAAGTAACATAACGTCGCATTAAAGGGCTTGCCGATTAAATGCGGAAAACAGCAATTTAGCATTAACTTGAACAAAACTACAATACACAAATTAGAAGCCCGACTTAGGCAAGTCCGTGATTAAATGCCTTGTTATGTTTTTTATTTATGATTATATTTTTTTTCAATATCTACTGTCGTAACGACCCCTAATGACTTTACTTGTTCCATAACCCTTTCTACGGTAATTAGCTCTAACTGTTCTAATTCTGAGCGCAGTTTATCCTTATGTACCTCCGAAGTGTTATTATTTTCTAAGGCATTTTCAAGATGATTTCTAGCATTTTCAATTAATAGCTTTACCTGTTTATCTCTAAGATAATTTGTTAATGATACCTGTACCCAAACCCAGATGGCTGTTAATAAAATAGTAATAGTTGGAGCAGCATAAAGTAACCATAGCTTTAACGGGTTCCCATCTTCCATACTTGATGCAAATATAGCTAAAAGTGTTCCACCTCCTGCTCCGGCAAAACCCGCTCCTAGTTTTGATTCAGTTTTATTTTCATTAATATCACTCATGGCTGGAATCCTTTCTTTCCTTGCCATTAAGTACAGATAATAATTGTTCTTGGAGTTCCTTAATATCTTTTTTACTCCAAGAGTAAAGATCATTATTCTTGATAAAAAGCTCTGTATCTTGAGTTGCTTTTTTAAGTGCTTTTATTTTACTTTCCTTTAGATTCACTTCAAGCTTTAGTTCATCTCTTAATTTTCTGAGCCTCAGAATTCTGTGTCTTTGAAGCTTATATTTCAAGAATTGAAAAATAAGAGGAAGCAAGGATCCAAAGACGGCCCCCAAAGCTATAGTTGTAATTATTTCTAAGTAAGAATCCATAGTATTTCAATTATATCCAGTATATTACCTAAATTTTCATTTCACTTTTCTTCTTAGGAAGAAGTTCATTTATGGCTTTTTGCCTCGCAGAGACATAACGCCCCAACAAAGGGCTTGCGAAACTGCCTTGTGCAAACTTAAAATTTAGCACGAATTTGAACGAAACTAAATTACTCAAATAAGAAACCCCGCTTTCGCAAGTCCATTTTTAGTTGGCTTGTTATACTCTTTTATGCTGTTAATTTTATATCATTTATTAGGCTCTCTAACGGTATTGAGAGGTTTGAATGAAGACTACGAATCATACTTAATGAAAGCCCTCTACGGTGATTTAATACTTCTGATACACGACCACGACCACCAATAAAAGGCTCTAAGTCTTTTCGAGTTAAATTCATTTGTTCCATTCTAAATTTGATTGCTTCAACTGGGTCAGGTGGTGAAATTTGGTGATGTTTTTCTTCATAGTCCTCTACTAAGACTAATAAAATATCTAATTTATCACCTTTTTCGGTTCCTTCCTCAGCTCCCCAAATTGCTTCAATTTCAGCTAGAGCTTTATCATAGTTTTTTTCATTTTTTATTGGTTGAATATCCATCATATACCTCTGCATCTATTTCATCGTATTGTTTGTGAGTTCCGACAAACTTAACAAAGCAAGCTTGTCTTTTATAATCAATTGAAACTATTAAACGATATTTGTTTCCTGCAATATTAAATACAACTCGATTATTTTTGAGAATACTAGCAGAACGATATTGGGCTTTTATTTCTTGAGGAGTAGCCCAAGATGCTTTTAAAGCTTCAAAATGCCACGCTTCAAGAGATGCCTGTGCATCAGCATATTTTGGCAAAGACTCCCAAAAGTTTCTCAATGTTCTTTTTGCAATAATTCTCATCACTATTGATTATAGCAAGATTCCAAATTGGGAGCAATAGTTTGAGTGTGATTAGTATAACGCCTCGTTAAATTGATCCACGGAACACTCGCACGAAGCTCTTTAAAGCACAAAACTATAGCACAAACAAAACTCAAAAAAGAAACCCTGAGTAGTGGGTCAATTTGCACGACTTGTTATGCTTTTATATAATTTTCAGTATTTAATAAGGCACTTCATTTTTGCAAAGTTCTAATATTTTCAGAATACATACATTAAAATTACTGAAATTGTTAAACCTATACCAAAAATAGCAGTAAACATTGCCTTATTTCTGTACTGAGTTCCATTGACTAATGCATTGAGTGCCATAAACCCTGGAATTGATGAAATAAAACCTGCTGTAACTAACCCCATGAAAAAGCCAGCAATAATTCCCCAGCCACTTTTGTTGGTAATGCTCGCAATGACCCAAACAATAAACCAAAGAATCAAACAAAAAAGTAAAAATTTATAAGCAAATTTAGCTAAATTATCAGCACTTTTATTAATTTTTATTTCATTTGTCATATGGTTACTTATACTCTTTTATAGCATAACGCCGCATTAAAGGGCTTGCCGATTTAACAAAATCAAAGTTAAACTTAGCACGATGCCAAACAAAACTACATACCTTAAAACTAGAAGCCCAACTTAGGTAAGTCCTTGTTTTAAATGCCTTGTTAGCTTTTTTATCGGCTCTTCTCCGCTTTGTTGAGCCTAAAAAAGATGCCAGCACCCTTAAAACCTGTTGAACTATAAGGTTTCCTACCACTTTATAATCAACAGCTAATATGAGTACAAGCATCCCAACAAATATTTT
>JAMOMX010000155.1 GCA_027066935.1 Sulfurimonas sp.
GCGAGATGATGGCAAAAAATGGTAAAGAGGTTTTTTTTCTATAGGATCTATGTGGACTGCACTTGGGTGGTTATAGGTTTTATTTACAAGCTTTGAGTCTATGTTAAAATTAACTCCACATATACCATTTTTATCTTTTTTAAGAGTACAGTAATGTTTACACAATACACACGTGATAGATTTTTCATCTCTATAGCGGTAATATTTCATCGAAATCCTCCTCTATAGCATCAACTCTATATCTATAAATAGTTGGATGTTCTTCATAAATTGATACGGATGCACCAGCTTTTTGACTTAAATGCTCTAAAAATAGTTTTGGAGATGGGAGTTGTTCCCAAACTTGAGGTAAAAATGTCCCTTGATAAATTCTATGCTTTAAAATCAAACCATCAATATTTGGCTGAATTTTTTTAGATAAATCATCAAAATTTTTATACTCGATGATGGTTGGCTTACTTAAAAGTGAAACTTCAATACTCAATTGTGACAATTCACTCTCGCTTAAAGGATTAAATCTAGGGTCACCAAACCCTGCTGAAATTGCATTGTTATAAACATCTTCAAGGAGTGTTCTATAAGCTATGATAGAACCTATACAGCCTCGCAACTCTCCATCTATCTTTAAAGTTACAAAAGTAGCACCATCTTTTTTTAAAAATGGATATTTTTCTAAAAGTTCGTTTTCATCAAATGTATAATTTATATTTAGCTTATTTAGTATCGCACTTTTAGCAATTTGTAGTAAAATAAAATCTAACATTTCAGCCCCTTTATTTTATAAAAATCTACCTAAAACCTCATTCAATTTTTTAATATCTATTGGTTTAGTAATATACTCATCCATTCCAACCTCTATAAATCTTTGTCTATCCCCTTTCATAGCATTTGCAGTTACTGCTATAATCGGTGTGTGAGACAAGCCGTTTTTTTTTTCAATTTTAAGTATTTTTTTTGTAGCTTCTATACCATTTAGTACTGGCATATTCTCATCCATTAAAATAAGATCAAACTTAGATGTTTTAAACAACTCTACTGCTTCTTCTCCATTATTTGCTATATCAAAAGTTAAACCAGCTTCGGCTAAAATAATCTCCATAAATAATTGATTTGCCTTATTGTCTTCTACTATAAGTAGATGACCATCCAATTTTAGTTTATCTGTTTTTATCACCTCTTCTTTTATCTCATCTGCTATTTCCAAAGGTATTGAAAAGTAAAATTTGCTACCAACTCCAACTTCACTTTCCACTTTTAACTCTCCTCCAAGAAGCTTTATAAGTTTGCTACTGATAGAAAGTCCTAGACCTGTGCCACCATATTTTCTGGTAGTAGAGCTGTCTTCTTGTGAAAAAGAATCAAATATTTTACTCTGGTTGTTTTTATCTATACCTATCCCTTCATCTTTTATAAAAACATTTAAAAACCTATCTTTATACTCTGCATTAATATATATATTTTTATTTTCAGAAGTAAATTTAATCGCATTGCTTATCAGGTTTGAAAGAACTTGTTTTATCCTAACAGAATCACTACAAACAAATTTAGGAAATGAAGAGTCAACATTTAACACTAATTTAATATTTTTTTCTTTAGCTTTTTCAAAAAACAGTAATTGAGTATCTTTAAAAGATTTGCTTAGATTAACAGGTACACGCTCTATCTCTAACTTACCACTCTCTATTTTTGAAAAATCTAAAATATCATTAATGATACTCAATAAATCTTGACTAGAAGTATTAATAATATCAAAATATTTTTGTCTTTTTAAATCTGTTTCATCTTTTTTTAATATATCAATAAAACCTATAAGTGCATTTAGTGGTGTTCTAATCTCATGTGACATATTTGCAAGAAAATCAGCCTTTGCTCTCATAGCAGTAACTAGTTCTTGTGTACGCTTTTGAACTTCCTCTTCTAAGTTTTCTTTAATTTTTATATTTTCAAATTCTAGAGTTTTTTTATCAGAGATATCACGCCATACTACGTGAATAATACTTTTATCTCCTATGGTTAAATTAGTAAGGGTAATATCACACCAAAAATTTTCTTTATTTGCCCTTTGATGTACCCACTCAAAATTATGAGAACCTTTAGATATGCAAATTTGCATCATTTTATCCGCTTTTAAAGAAGACAACTCTCCATCCGCTTGATACTCTGGTGAGAGTTCTGATGGGTGAGTATTTAATAAATCTTTTTTATCTTTATATCCAAGCATCTTTATTATAGAGTCATTACACTCAATAAATTTTTTATTCTCAATAAGTAATATTCCATCATATGATTTTTGAAAAAGAGTTTCAAACATCTCTTTTTGAAGCCTTAATTCATTTGTTTTTTTATTAACAGCCTCTTTAAGTTCCTGGTTATGGTGTAAAAATTGCTTCTCGCTTCTTTGTTTTATTTTTTCATATCTACTTAATAAAAAAGCAAAAAATGATGTTGAAACAAAAAATATCATAAATTCTGAAAGTTTTAATTCTATAATATCAGTTAAATATAAAACTACCATCACTGCTATCATTCCAGCAATCCAACGCATACCCTCTTTTAAATCAAGTAAAAAAAACATTAGATATATACATATGCTTACCCAAGAAAATCTAGTATCAATATCTGGGCTAGATATGATTAAAATTAAGGATGTTAATATAGCAAAGAAGATAAGTACACGAGAGATTAATCGTAAATAATTGCTATTACGGTAAAGTATTATATAGCTAGAAATTATAATAATTACTAAAATAAAATCAACTATGGCTTGGATATAATTTCCCTGAATATATCTTAGCACAGCAAATGAAAAAACTACAACTCCCATCATAAACATTACTATATTAATTGTAGCAACTTTTTCTTTAAAAAAATTATCATTAAAGCCATCAACATAATTATTTACAATTGATTTAATTTTATTATTTTTACTCATAATAGCTATACTATCATATTAGTGCTTATTAAATTTTGAAAATAACCAAGCTCCAAAAGTAAGTACTATATATATACCACCTATAAAATAGAGTTGTTGCACTTGTGTCGTAGCTTCATAATAGATAATAAGTACCAACCCTCCAAAGAGTCCAACAATAGCAATAACACTAATAATTAAAGATGAATCGGTAAGCTTATATATTTTAAAATTTGCATAAGCCATAATCATTGAAACAAGTAAAAAAGTTACACTTCCAAATTCTAAAATAACTTTTAAATCTCCAATTAAAATCAGACAAAAAGCTAAAGTAGCCATAGTTATTATAGAATAGATTGGAATAGCATTTTTTCTTATTGTTAAAATTTTTGGAAAATATCCATCACTTGCTATCACAGACATCTGTCTTGATGCTCCAAAAATTGTTCCGCTTATTGCACTACTTGTTGCTAATAATGCTCCAAGTATTACCAAATCAGTACCCCAGTGCCCTAAAATTTTATCAGCTCCAGAGGCTAAGGCATACTCTTCGTTTTGTATAATATCTTCAAAAGGGATAGCTAATATTGCTCCAATAGATAAAATTACATATATTAAAATTGCTAAAAATATAGCACTATAAATTGCTTTTGGAATATTCTTACTTGGATTATCCATCTCATTTACTGCATTTATAACAAGCTGAAACCCTTCAAAAGCTACAAAAGTAAGTGAGGCAACTATTAAAATAGAGAGTATTTTTATATCTCCACTTTCTTGGATTAGAGTTGGTAATGTTGTATTGGAGTTATTTATTAGAACAAATGAGATAACAGTTAATATGATAAGTTTAGAGTAAACCATTAAATCTTCAATTTTACCCATCCCCTTTACACTCCAAATATTTATAAGTGTAAATATCAATATGACAAGTCCTGCAACCCCTTTACGAACCCACTCATTATTAGCAAATTCAGACCCACTTATTGCATAAGCTGAGAAAGTGTACGCATAAAGAGCTAAGGTACTAATATATCCAAAGATAACCCACCAACCAACAAGCGAGGCTGCAAACTTAGATGATGGAAAAGTCTTTTTAAAAAATGAGTATGTAGCACCCTCATCCTTATAATAAACCCCAAGTTTTATATATGAATACGCTGCCAAAACAGCAAGCACCCCGCCAAGCATAAATGCTATAGGAGTAAACACTCCAATCATCGAAACAGAGATACCTAAAACTGTAAATATCCCACCACCAACCATTCCACCAAGGGCTATAGCAATAAGCTCAAGAATTCCTAAAGATTTACTCTGTTTTTTATGAGGATTACCCATCTAAGCTCCAAATTTTATAACTCTAAAAGTACTGTATCTCTTCTTGTTATCTCAAGTTTCTTACAAGCACTCTCAAAAGCTCCACTCTCACCAATTAAAATACATTTGTGTTTAGCTCTTGTTATGGCAGTATATATTAATTTTGTATTGTGCATAATAAAATGTGCAAATGTCATAGGCATTACTACAATATCATACTCCATCCCTTGAACTTTATGGATAGTAAGAGCATAAGAGAGCATTAGATGTGATTTTAACTCCTCGTATTCATACAAAACTACTACATCTTCATTTGGATAAAAAACGAACACCTGTTCATCATCCTCATTTATTTGGAAAAGAAGCCCACTCATACCGTTAAAAATACGACGATTGTTTGAGTCTTCACCCATCTTAAATCCATCTCCACTCCAGCTTGTCATATTTTCATTTTTAGTATGAACAACTTTATCCATCAAACGAAACTCTAATTGACCCCGTTTTACACACTTAGATGGATTTGGATTAAAATACTCTTGCAAAACTTTGTTTAAATTATTTGTGCCTAAAATTCCACCTTTCATAGGTGTTATCACTTGAAAATAGTTCAAATATTCTTTTATCTGTTTATTTTTAAGTCTGTACCTTGCTTTTTCAATGGAATCTAAAACTTTATGTACAATTTGAGTAACTATTTGAGTCGAATTATCCTCGCGTAAATCTTGTAACTCTTTTGGTGGTAATTGATTTTTCAGTGTATAATAGTTTAATATACTTACATCAAGAAACTCGAAATCATCATAGTTCTCTCTGTATGGAGGGAGTATACCTTTACGAATATCGTTAGCTATTAATGTTATAGCTTGATCTTCATTTTGTCTAAATATTTGTGTAAGCTTTACAATTGGTGCTAACTCTAGTGTTAATATATCACTTAAAACATTTCCAGCTCCAATGGGTGGAAGTTGAGCATCATCTCCAACTATAATTAAAATAGAATCTCGCTTTATTTTTGAGACAACTCTAGCAAACAAGGTAGAGTTTATCATAGATGCTTCATCTATCAATACTACAGAAAAAGGAAACATATCATCATAACGCATAAGTAGGCTTTGAATAGTAGCACTTTCATACCCTGTAGTATCACTAATTCGCTGAGAAGCTATACCACTTAGGGCACATGTCATTATCTCTTTTTCTTCATAACGAGTATTTAGTAAATCTAGTATAGTTTTTGAGGTTGTACTCTTTCCAGTCCCTGCATAACCAACCAAAAAAAGTATTTGTGCTCCATTGTTTATTGTCTCTACAGCACTTCGTTGTTGCTCACCTAGTTTTAATTCATGTGAATCTAAAAATTTATCTAAATCTTTAACAAATCCACCACTATCTTTTTTAGCCCTTGTTTTAAAATCATCATATAAAAATTTTTCAGCATCATAAAGACGAGATGGAGATACACGGTTATTTTTCATCAAAACTATACTAGATTCTGCTACCCTCTCAACCAATGCACCCTCATAAAGATTTTCCCTACCTACAAACCCAAGTAGTTCATTTAAACCACTAAAGAGTATATCTTTAGCTACACAAGAGTTGCCCTGTTGCTCACAATACTCTAAAAGCACATAATCCATAGCTGAACTTATTCGTTTTTCATCATCAACTTTTATACCCATTTTAAGAGCTAACTCATCTGCTCTTCTAAAGCCAATGTTATTTATGGAGGTTAGAATATACGGATTTTCTTTAATTTTAGTACATGGCTCATCTACATCTTTCATAGCAGTTGAGATGGTAGTTAAAAGTGTGGGAGTTACTTTATAAGGGGAAAGAAACTCACCAAGACGACGCATAGAACGAAATTTTTTCCATGAATTTTGAATCTTTTTAAGTCGTTTTTCTTTTACTCCCTTAAATTCTAAAAGTCTCTCAATATCATTATCTAAAATATCTATCAAACCATCTTCACCAAATTTCTCAATGAGTTCAGCTGTAAGTTTTTTAGTAAAACCTTTTACAATTTTGTTTAAAAAGAAAAATAGTTGATTTTGATTTACTTTTAAATGCTCAAACTTAAATGTTTTACCATACTTTTTATGCTCATCCCAATAACCACTAAGTGTTACAGCTGAATCTTTCAAAGTCTTAACATCAGTTTCAAAATAAGTACCAGAGATTTTCTCACCAGCTTTTAAAACTGCAATAAAAAAACCGTCGTCCTCAAAAAGAATTTTGTCTATTTGACCGATTAGTGTTTGAGTCATATAATACTTTTAACCAACTCTATATGTTCTTTTTTATAATCATTTTTTGAACCTTTTACAACTTCCATGTTATCTGACAGTATTGAAATATCTATTTCTTTAACATTTGTGTCATCCAAACCAATAACTAAAATAGGAACAGTTATTGATAAATCTGCTGATGGAATTTCTCTAACAGTTTTTTCAAATGAAGCTACACCACTATCAATTCTTTTGCTTAAATTATCACATGGTAAGATTAGTACTGCAAAATCAGCAAGTTTATAACTATAGGATAGTTGAAATTTAAAATAATTCCTATATGAACTTGCAATATTCCCCATCTCGACTTCAACTTGTAATGTTATATTTTCATTATTATCTTTAGATATTTGTTTCTTAAATGATTTTCTAAAATCTCCTCGTAATGAATCATCATTATTATCTGGAGTAACTAATGGTTCAGATTCCCAATCATTATTTTCAAAAGCAATCTTAAAATAAGTGTTTATAATTTGTTGCACTACATCGAGTTTAGGTTGTGATTTAGATTTATTTTTATATACTGGTAATGGGCATTTATTACATATTTCTAATAACTCATCTAATGCTTCTTTACAACAAGGATGTTCTAAAACTTCCTGAGAATATCGATATGAAAAAGTTTTAATATTCATTTTTTCTCCTTAAATTTCTTCTAATAATTTTTTACCTAATTTTTCAACTATTCCAACCACTAAAGCATTACCCATTAAAAAAGCTCTTTTACTATCTGTAACTCCTACTGTATGATTATCTGGAAACATATTTAATCTCTCCAATTCCATAGGAACTAATCTTCTATATTTTCCATTTATATGCACAATATGCTTAAATCTTGAAGCACTTGCTCCACCTTCACCTGTTATAATAGTTCTTGATGGTTTGTTAACACTATCAGGGAAACCCATACTACCTTCACTATATGTATATTTATGACCTGTAATTTTATTTATTCTTTCAATGGATTTGGATCCTTTTTGATATTTCCATTTTTTTAATTCTTCATCATCAATATAAAACTCACTAGGTATCTCTTTTTCATCCAGTAAAAAATCTCCTAAAACAGAATATTTATCATTATAATTCACCTCAACTTTAGAAGTATAGTATATGCTATCAATCATATATCCTGCATCTAAAAAAGTATTTTGCTTAGGGGTTTTTTTATTAAAACTATTAGTAATATCAACTAAATTATCACTTATTTTTAAAGATATTATATGATTATTTTCAACTTTTTTTATAGGAAAAGCTTTAGCAAAAAGTCCATCTTTTGTTAATATATCTTTTGAAGTATTCGATTGTAAATTTTTATATAACTTTGTGCCTTTTTTATACGCCATTATAAATACTCTGCGTCTTCTTTGTGGCATACCATATTCACTAGCATTAATAACTCTCCACTCAACCGCGTAACCAAGAGAATTTAAAGATGATAAAATAATTGCAAAATCCCTACCTCTCTGACTTGCAGGTGATTTTAAAAGTCTATCAACATTTTCTAACATCAAATATTTTGGTGCTTTATCTTTTTTTTCTTCTAATATTCTATATATTTCCCACCAAAGTACACCTTTTTTTCCAATTATTCCGTGAGAATTTTTAAGTGTACTTGCAACTGAATAATCTTGGCAAGGAAATCCACCAACTAATAAATCATGTTCAGGAATATCAGAGATTTTAACTTTGGATATATCTTCATTTGCATGATTGATATATCCAAATCTTGAACAATAAACATCCGAGGCATGTTGTATTTTAGTTGAAGGTTCCCATTGGTTACTCCAAACTACATCATACCCTTCATCCGAAGAACTGATTCTCTCTAACCCTATACGAAAACCACCAACACCAGCAAATAATTCAATAGTTCTAATGTTCTTCTGTCTAGTAATACGCATATTCATATTAAACCGCTTTTCATCCTCTCGATACATAGTAAATAAAGTTGGTGCTGTCATGGTAATCTCCTAATTTAAATTAGAAAATTATAACATCAAGAAATATTTTTATTAAATTATATGACAAAATGACATATAATTAACCTTTAACTCTCTTAATTCTCTCTGCCTCTTGCTCTTTATACAACTCCGCACAACCTTTTGAGAGTTCACGAATTTTTAACATATAGTTTTGACGCTCTGTTTGGCTGATAGCTTTTCTCGCATCTAAAATATTAAAAGTGTTTGAAGCCATCATACATAAGTCATAAGCAGGAAGAGGAAGTCCAGCTTCTAAAGTTTTTAGACACTCTTCACATTTTGCATTAAAATCAGCAAACAACATATCTGTGTCTGCTACTTCAAAATTGTACTTGCTAAATTGTATTTCGCTCTCTTTATGAACATCACTATAGTAGGTTTTCCCATATTCATTCTCACCCCAAACAATATCAAAAATATTATCGACACCTTGGAGATACATTGCTAGTCGTTCAGTTCCGTAAGTTATCTCAACTGCTACAGGGTTACACTCAATCCCACCAACTTGTTGAAAGTAGGTAAATTGAGTAACTTCCATACCATTTAACCAAACTTCCCAACCAAGTCCCCATGCGCCAAGTGTTGGAGATTCCCAGTTGTCCTCTACAAAACGGATATCGTGTTTACCTACATCAAGACCAAGGTACTCTAGCGATTTTAAATATAGCTCTTGAATATTATCAGGTGAGGGTTTTATAAGTGCTTGAAACTGATAGTATGAACCAAGTCTATTTGGATTTTCTCCATATCTTCCATCTGTTGGACGGCGTGATGGCGCAACATAGGCAACTGCCCAAGGAGTTGAGTCCAATGAGCGAAGAAATGTAGCAGGATGAAATGTTCCAGCACCAGATGGGATATCGTAAGGTTGAACAATATTACAACCCTGTTTCATCCAAAATTCTTGTAGTTTTAGTAGCATCTCACTAAAGGTTATCATTGTTCTCTCTCTATCTTTAATTTAATGCAATTATATCTAATCAAACTTTAAAAGTTTGTAGTGTCCCTAAACTGGGAAATCTCTATCTCCACCATCTCATCAATCATAATACCAAATAGGTCTGACATTAAATTTGGAGATATATTTAGCTCTATCGCTTTTGCACGAACTTTTTGTTTTATAAACTCTATTCTATCTTCAGCCTTAACTTCATCTACACTGTTCTTAAATGCTGCTGCTTGATGTATGTAGTGACTTCTCTCAGCTATAAGCTCAACTAATTTATCATCTATTATATCTATCTCAACTCTAACTTCTTGTAGCGTTTTACATTTTTTCATACTTAGTCCTCAAATGGTTTTATCTCTTTAAAAAGATATTAACTAAAAATAGATACATGTTTGTTAACAGTTTTGTAACAATCTTTATATATACTTTTACTACGATTCTCCATGTAGCCTTTAATCATAATTGTAAAGGCTACGGGCAATTTTTTTTGACATCTACTTTTTCAATTTAATCAATACTTATTTTAAAACTTAGCATTTGGTATAGGATAGTTCTCTACAATAAAATCTATATCTTTATCACCACGACCACTTAAATTAATAAGAATAGTCTTATCAGGACTTAAGGTCTTAGCTAATTTCATCGCATAACCAATAGCATGAGCTGTCTCTAACGCTGGTATAATACCTTCAAATTGAGAAAGTTTATAAAAAGCATCAACAGCTTCTTCATCATTGCAAAGACCTACGCTTGTGCGACCTATCTCTTTTAAGTAAGCTTGTTCTGGTCCAACAGACGGATAATCAATTCCAGAGCCAATAGAATACACTGGAGCTGGTTCACCATCAGAATCTTTTAACATAATGGAGTTAAAACCATGCATAACTCCCTCTTCTCCATAAGTAAGTGAAGCTGCATGATCACCTAGGTTTTCGCCACGACCCATTGGTTCTACACCAGTAAGTGCTACATTTTCATCATCTATAAATCCTGCAAAAATACCCATAGCATTACTACCGCCACCCATACATGCTACAACATAATCTGGTAAAGAGTTTTCCATCTCCATAAATTGTTCTTTTGCTTCATGTCCTACTATCGATTGAAAGTCTCTTACCATCAAGGGAAAAGGGTGTGGACCAACAACACTGCCTATACAAAATAATGCTGTATCTGCTTGTGGCACATATGCTTGAAATGCACTATCAACAGCCTCCTTTAGGGTTCGTAGTCCATGTGTAGCAGGGATAACATTCGCACCTAAAATTTTCATTCTAACAACATTTGGATGTTCTTTAATAATATCTACTTCGCCCATGTGAATCTCACACTCTAATCCAAAATAAGCAGCAGCGGTTGCAAGTGCTACACCATGTTGACCAGCACCTGTTTCAGCTATAACTTTAGTTTTGCCAAGTTTTTTAGCCAACATCACTTCAGCCATACAATGATTTAACTTATGTGCTCCAGAATGATTTAAATCCTCACGCTTTAAAAATATTTTAGCTCCACCACAATGCTTAGTAAGATTTTTTGCATAAGAGATAGGAGTTGGACGACCTTGGTAGTGTTTACGAACATATTTTAATTCTTCTATAAACTCTGGATCATTTTTTAATTTTTGATACTCTTTAGTAATCTGAGCAAATGGCTCAATAAGTGGTGGCGGAAGAAATGCTCCACCAAATTTTCCAAAATAACCATTTTCATCTGGATGTGAATCTAGGTAAGACTTTAACATTAAAGTTCCTTATTTTATGATAAGAATATTATAGTTAAGTAATATTAAATCTATTCTTATATATATCTTGAAGCGATGTTTCTCTATCTTTGTAACTAATGACATCTCCAAACTCTATCTCTACAACCCTTCTTACACTCGAATCAGCTATTGCATCTGTTAAAATATTATCTGCTCGATTACGGATATATACAGGTAAAATATCAAGACGATTTTTAATAGCTATTAGTTGTGAACCAGATTTAAATTTTCCAAGTGGCTCATCACTTTTGTTTCTTGTTCCTTCTGGAAATATATATATGCTATCACCCTCTTTTACAGCTTTTTTAACCTCTTTAAAAAAACTACCCATTTGAGAAGCCTTCCTATCTATCAAAAGTGTCCCTGCATTTCGTACAAAAAGACCAAAGAAAAATGAATCGTATAGCTCTTTTTTAGATACCCAATAACCTTGTATAGGGTGATTTTGAGTTGCTACTTCTATTATGAGAGGGTCAATTATTGTACGATGGTTTGAGGCTAAGAGATAGTTTCCATCTGTAGGTATTTTATCTTTATTTATCACTTTTACTTCTATATTTAAATCCTCTAAAAGTCTTGCGCAATATTCTGCTCGTAGTACTTTTTTATCTCTTAGATTACTTAATTTTCTTAATTTTAAACCATATATATTGGTTAAGTAAGTTGAATATAGTGCCATTTTTAGTTGATTAAATGTCAACTATTATCCTTTTAAATATATACCAGTATCTTTTACTTCTATAAGATTATCATTTTGAAGTTTAGTAAGTGAGCTTTTAAATGCTTTTTTACTAAGTGAAAAGATATCTTTAATCAAATCTGCATCACTTTTATAATTATATGGCATTTTACCACCGTTTTGTTTTAAGAGTTCTAAAACTTGATCTGAGTCATTACCTTTTTTCTTAGCTCCTGAAGCTCTAAGTGTCAAGTCTATATTTCCATCTTTACGAACAGTTTTTACGAAAGCCACTTTTTCTTGACCAATCTCAATTTTTTCAAATATCTCTTGATGATAAATCAATCCCTCATATCTATCTTCAACCATACATTTATATCCTAAAGGAGTTTTTGCAAGTATAATAATTTTCACTTTTTTTTGAGGAGTTAAACCTTTTGGTCTATTGTCAAAGTTTGAAGCAACTTTTTCAGTACCTACTAAACGGTGAGTTTGCTCATCATAAACAACTTTAACAAAGCGTTTTTCTCCAACTTTAAAAGGGTTTTTTTGAAACATATTTGGAACTAGCAAATCTTTAAGTAAACCCCAATTTAAAAAAGCTCCAAAAGGTGCAACATCTACAACCTCCATCAAAGCAAACTCATCAAGTTTAGCCAATGGTTTTTGAGTTGTTGCTACTAATCTGTCTTCAGAATCTGTATATAAAAATACCTCCACTAAAGAGTCTATAACCATATCTGGCGTTTCATAAGCTTTTGGTAAAAGTACATCTCTTTCATCTAGTGCATGAAGGTGTAGGCCATGTGGAGAGTATCTATCTACTCTTAAATTGTTTAATCGACCTAATTCTAGGTGTTCACTTTGTTGCATAATTTTTCCTTGGTTATTCCGTATTTAATACGACATTATATCAAGTGTCTTATGTGTATAGACTTAGTTTTATGATATTATTTTATAGAAGGAACTTTTATGAAAAAAAGAACTAAAATTTTAGCTACTATTGGACCCGCTTCAGATACTCTTGAGACTATTGAAAACCTAATCAGAGCAGGTGTAAATGTATTTAGACTAAACTTTAGTCATGGAACTTATGAGTATCACTTTGATGTTCTCTCAAAAATTCGTCAAGCTATGAAAAACTTAGGTTTAGTTGTAGGTGTACTTCAAGATATCAGTGGACCAAAAATTCGCATTGGTGAGCTTGCTCATCACTTTGAACTTAAAGAGAACGATACAATCATTTTTCATAAAAAAACAATTATTGGAGAAGCTACATCGCAAAACAGTTATGAAGTTTCTATCAATTATCCAGAAATTTTAACTCAACTTTGTGTTGGAGATTATATATATCTTTATGATGGAATAATTCGTACAAAAGTCCTTAGATGTGAAGAGAATAAAGTTGAAGTTATAGTTGAAAACTCTGGAACTTTATCATCAAAAAAAGGTGTCAATTTTCCAAATACAGCTCTTGGAGTTGATGTTCTAACTTCAAAAGATAAAGCAGATATGGAGTGGGGTGTAAAGAATGGTGTTGATTTTATGGCTATCTCTTTTGTACAAAATGAGAGTGATATGCTAAATGCCAGAGAGATACTTACAAAACTTGGTGGTAAACAGATGTTAATTGCTAAGATAGAAAAATTTGATGCAATCCAAAATATAGATGAAATACTTGATGCTTCAGATGGCTTGATGGTAGCACGTGGAGACTTGGGCATAGAGGTACCTTATTATGAAGTACCAAATCTTCAAAAAATGCTTATACACAAAGCAAATCTAGCAGCTAAACCTGTCATAACTGCAACTCAAATGTTACTCTCAATGACACATAGTGAAAGA
>JAMOMX010000156.1 GCA_027066935.1 Sulfurimonas sp.
TGATACTGAGCATAAAATATCTCTAAATAAACAATGCAAACTTTTACATATAAGTAAGTCATCTTTGTACTATCAGAAGATTAAAATATTTAGTACAACTGGTGAGTTAAAACTGTTAGATGCAATCAATAATATCTATAGTGATTTTCCATTTTATGGGTACAGAAGGATACATAAGCAACTTATCAAAGATGGCTACAATGTTGGTAAGAAAATTGTCAAAAAAGCTATGAAATATATGGGTATAGAAGCTTTGTACCCTAAGCCAAAGACGACTATAGCCAACTATGAGCATTATAAATATGAGTATCTTTTAAAAGAGTTTAGAAATTATGCTGGACAAGTTGTAATCCAAAAAACTAATCAAGTTTGGAGTACAGATATTACATACATAAAGCTTGAGAAAGGATTTGTATATCTAGCAGCTATAATTGACTGGCATAGCAAAAAAATACTCTCATGGAAATTATCTAATACAATGGATGTGTCTTTAACAACAACTGTTTTAAAAGAGGCATTAGCACTTTATCCAAAACCAGAGATATTTAATACAGATCAAGGTAGTCAATACACTTCTAAAGCACACACAGGTATTTTAAAAAGACACAACATTAAAATTTCAATGGATGGTAAAGGTAGAGCTATAGATAATATTTGCATAGAGAGATTCTGGCGAAGTATTAAATATGAAGAGATATATCTTAATGAATACAAAAACATAAAAGATCTAAATATAGCTATAGAAAAATATATGAATTTATACAATAAAAGAAGATTGCATTCAACAATTGATTATAAAACTCCAGATGAAGTTTATTATCAAGCTGTTAATAATTTAAATTCTAAAGGAGAAAAACTGTTACAAAAGGTATCATGAAGTAGTGGAATTAAAAAATCTGATTTACTGGTCTTGAAAAAAGGGTGCATTATACTATGTAATTACAAAGATAGAGAAGATTCTTATAAAAGAACCACAATTTCATCTAAAAACATTAAAACACTCAATACCAACAAATGATACTAACGATATAGATATAGTCGTTGTTGATGTAACTGAAAATGAATGTGAAAGACCAAAAAAAAACAAAGAAGATACTACTCAGGTAAAAAGAAAAGACATACCCAAAAAACACAAGTAATAGCAACATCTACTGGTAATATATTAGCTGTAACTATAGATAAAGGAAGAACACATGACTTTAATCTTTTTAAAAAAAGTAAAGCAACTAGAAAAATAATATTGAGTCAAGTTCTTGCTGATTTAGGTTATGTATGTATAGATAAAATCTGCCCAAACTCTAAGATACCAAATAAAAAAACTAAAAAGAATCCTTTGAGTAAAGATGATAAAAAAGAGAATCGTAAACTATCATCTAAACGAATAATTAAAGTATTTAAAATCGTTAAATATCCTTATCGAAATAGGCGAAAAAGATTTGGTTTGAGGATGAACCTTATTTGTGCTATTGTTAATATTGACTCAGAACCCATAAAAACGGTTGTTTGTGGTGATTGAAGTTTGTCTGTTTTAGGAGAAGTCTATTAAACAGATAGATTTTAGAGACCCTCATAATAAATCACTCTTAGAATTGAAACTTTTAGAATTTTTACATTTTGTGGCAGACAACCAATTTAAAGAGACTCTTTTTGCATCAGAGATTGGTAAACAAAAAAGAGATATTGAGCTACTGATGTTAGAGCATTATGATAAAAACCTAACTATTGCTGACTTTGCAGACTTAAGCGGACGAAGCCTTTCAACTTTTAACCGAGAATTTAAGCTTCGACATAACAAAACTCCAAAGCAGTGGCTTATAGAAAAAAAGATATTTAAAGCCAAAGAGCTTTTAGATGAAGGATTTAGTGTTGAAGTTGGCTATCATAATGTCTCTCATTTTATAAAAGCTTACAAAAGTATCTATGGAAAAACTCCAAAAGAAATGCAAAAAAACTGATTTTGACTAAATAGCGGTATTTTTGACAGTTTAGGAGTAGTTAGAGCTACAATTCAATATTTAAAAATATACTTTGGTATTTAAAGACCTCAAAAAATTTAAAACATTTCATAGAAACTCTACATCTTTAAAAAAAGATGCTCAAAGCAAAGCTTCCTTGAAAAATCCTTGAAAAAAATCATGATATAATATTTCTAGAAAAGAAGGAGAAATAATATGCCTAAAATCTTTGAATACCTTGGTATCATTATTATGTTTTATAGCAATGAACATGAACCAATACATGTTCATGGTAAATATCAAGGATATGAAAGTAAAGCTGAATTTATTATTGAGGATGGAAAGATTATTGATATTAAATTTAAAGATGTCAAAGGAAAAAGATCTTTACCGCATACTCAACTTAAAGATTTTAAAAAATTTGTAGAGTGTTTTAAACAAGATATCGTACAAAAATGGATAGATTACTTTATTCTTCATAAATCGGTACCTTGTATTAAAATTGAAGGGAAGGTAAAATAGATGGTAGATTATTTAGAAATTGAATCAGCAAAATATATTGATGGTTATAAACTTGAGTTAACATTCAATGATGGAAAAATAAATATAGTGGATTTTGAGAATTTTTTATTTAGTTCAGGACATCCTGAGATAAAAAAGTATCAAGATAAAAATCTTTTTAAAAATTTCAATCTAACATATGGTGAACTTGAATGGGGAGATTATGATTTAGTTTTTCCAGTAGTTGATTTACATAATAAACAAGAGCTATAACAAATACTCACACAAATATGTTACCCTAGTGAGATTTAACTTTATTGTTCCAGCACGCTAGTCAAAACTATGCACTTTCAGTGCAAGGCTTTAGCTTCTACAAATGTGTTAAAAGTTAGAATGAGGGTATGAGAAAAGGAAGTCACCCAAGATGCAAGCTCATATAGTATGGGTAACCAAATATCGATACGAAGTACTAAAAGGAGAAATCCAAAAGAGATGCAGA
>JAMOMX010000157.1 GCA_027066935.1 Sulfurimonas sp.
TGCCCCATACCAATAGCTCCACCAAGAGCAGCAAGACCAAGACCAACACCAGCAGCAACTACTGAGTATGCTTTAATCATAGATTCACCATCTGCTTCACCAGCAAATGCAACAGCACCAAGTGCTAAGAAAAGTAAGAAAAACTTTTTCATTTTATATCCTTTAAGTTAATAGGTTTTGAGTCTCTTCGACTATCGTTAAAGTCTGTTCGGATAGCGTAAATGATGTTGCCATCACCAACAACCACATAAATGCAAGCTGTTTCCCTACTGATTACTTTAATCAACGGTGAAAGTATACCCAAAGAAAATTAAATCATTCAGAGATATAAGAGACGTAGCTACTTACTCACATAGTGAGAGATTGTCTCTATCAAATTATTTAATTTTTCAGGGTAGAGTAAAATATATTTATCTAAAAACTCTTCATTATTGTAAAGAAAGTTTTTTTGCATTTCATCAACAAGTTCTTTCATCTCATAAGCACCAATAGCACCTAGTACACCTTGTATCTCGTTACATGCTAGTTTTACACGTTCATGTCGTTTTTCTTTTAGCCACTTAGGCATTAAAGTCGCCATATCTTTATAGACTAAAATAAACTCTTTAAGTGTCTCTTTATAAAGTACTTCACTCTCATCTGCATTGTAAATACCTGCTTCAATATCAAGCCCCTCAATCTCTATAGACTTTTGGAGTGATAGTTCTCTTGTTGTTTCAGTCAAGAACATAGTAAATATGGTGTAGAGCTTTTTAATATTAAGTGGTTTTGTGAGGTATGCATTACACCCTGCATTAAACATCGCTTCTATCTCTGTACCCATGGCAAATGCAGTAAAAGTAACAATAGGAACATTATTAAACTCTGCTTTTTCACGTATATGTTTTGTTGCGATTAGTCCATCCATTACAGGCATAGAAATATCCATCAAAATCATATCAAACTCTTTTTTCTTAATAAAAAGTAAGTCTAAAGCTTCTTGACCATTATTTGCAATATCAATTTCCATTCCTGATTTTTTCAAAACACTCACAATAATTTTTTGATTAATCAAATTATCTTCTACAATAAGTAACCTTGAACCTTTAAAATAGGTAAAACAATCAATATCTATATTTTCAGCCTCTTCAACAGATTCTTTATAAACTAAAAGTTTTCCATCTCTTTTTAAATGTTTTTCTTCTACAGTTCTATCTATGTCTTTTTTTTCTTCTATACTTTTTTCTGTTTTAATTTGGCTAATAAGCTCTACAATACGTTCTTGATTTGAAGGTGTAAACATATAACTATCAACCAATTCATTTACTTCATGCTCATGAGAAGAAAAAATACTCTTAAATGCTACAACATGTAAGTTTTTATTTTCTTTTATACGTTTTAGATGTTGATTATTTGTCTCATTGAAGAAAACATCATCAAGTACAAGCAAATCAAAATCAATAAAATGAATCATTCTTTTGTCTAACTCTTTAGGTTTTATAATGACTACTTTTTTATAAAAAGCGTTAAATAATTTTTGAAGTGACTCTCCTGTAGCAAGTTTTTCTGAGTAAATAAGCACTTTTTTATCTGCTATATTCTCTTTAAATTCGCTAAATTCCTGAAGTCTTGATTCGCCATTGAGTTGCATAGGTATCTGTAATCTAAAGATATTTCCTGTAGCCAAGCCACTACTTGCTTCTATCGTTCCTCCTATAGCCAATGTCAATTTTTTTGCTATATAAAGACGTAGTCCTATATGTTCTTGTCGTTTATCATCATAAACCAGATCAAACAATTTACTAAACTCTTCTTTTCCTAGTCCTTTTCCACTATCTTTTATCTTGACATTTAAAATAATGTCATTTCTAATAGGTTTATCACATGCAATAGAAAGAGTTACTTTTCCTTGCGGTGTTGATTGGATTGAAAATTCTAAAATATTATTGATAATACGACCAAAGTGAATCACATCACCTGTCAAGTAACGTGGCACTTCATCATCTATATTAAAAATGACTTCTGTATTTCTATTTTTAAAATTTGACGCTAGATAAGTAGATACATCATCCAACATATGACTAAATACAAATTTTTCATTATAAATTTCTATTTTATTGGCTTGAATTTTTAGAAGTTCACGAAGATTATTAGCAGAATTCAGAATTTCCCCCTCAAGGGTTCCACTCGGTTTTTCATCTGGGTCTACAAGGTTTTGAGTTAAATGATAGATATCATCACTCATTGTAGATAAGAGTTCATTTTTATTTTTTTCACTTTTTTTCACTTTATTAAGTGTTTTAGTAAATTCACTATTTTGTTTTAAAAATTTTAATTTAAAATAAACATACACCCCTGCAATAGCAGCCAAGAGTAGTATGATAATTACTATAAAGTAAAAGTTATTCTCAAACATTGATGAAACCATATTTATAACCTTTATTAAACTCTCTTATATACTTAAATTTACGTATCTCATCCCTATAAATAATAGTAAGATAAATATGATTACACTCTGCTAAATTTCTATGATTTAATTTACCCTTGTATTCTCTTCTAGTTTTATTGCTTCTGGATCCATAAATTTTTCTAAATCAGCACTGCTAAGTATTTGCTGCATTAATGCTGGTTTATCAAGATTAAGTGGTCTAAATTCATGATCTTCTAAAAGTTCCATAAATTCAAAAATCTCTTTAGTAATTTCAAACTTTCCCTCTATCACTTTTATCTTTTTAAAATGTTTTAATATCGCTTGAACTGTCTCACTTTTACTCTCTTCAACGTGTTTATATCCAAAAGCAATGACATATACCCCTGCTTTTTCAGCCGATTCGACAAAATTTTGTATTCTTCTTAAATTAATCTCTTCTGTAGGGAAATTCTCTAAATTAATAAGTACCAGATGATACATCTGTTTAAGTTTCGACTTCTGGTTGTGTTCGCTAATAGACGGTCTATTACAGCAAATCAACTCT
>JAMOMX010000158.1 GCA_027066935.1 Sulfurimonas sp.
TTAACTGTGTTGAAAATTTAGCCATCTTTCTACTCATCTTATCCCCTTGTTCTTATTGTCTAATTTTACTCTCTTGAGAATTAAACTTTTGAAAAAATTGTTTGATTTCCTTGGGGTAGTATAATAATAGAGTTAAAATCATATTTGTAGTCTTTACCAAAATTCATTTCTATAGATTCTAAAATATTTTTAAAATCAAGACTTTGCTCATAAATAATATTAGCAAGAAATTCTAAATCAAGATATCCACAATCAAGTAAGCCTCTTGTAAGTCCATCTAATATATTTGTATTCATAATATAAAAATTAAAATATAAAATAACAGGATAATTAATCCTATGGGTGAACTACAATATGGGTGGTGCTTGTCAAATGTACTATTTTGCCACTTCTAAGATTTTTAAAGCAAAATAGGGTTTCTCAAAAAAATTGGATAACAACTTTAGATGATGACACTGATTTGATAAATTTTTCAGGAGGAAAATATTTTTGAGAAAACATTTTATAAGTATCAGTTTTTAAGAGCTGTTCAATCCTTTTAAATCTTTTTGTAAAAAATAGCCTTAAAACCGTTTATTGTACACTTGCTCCCATTGGTTGATTGACTCCCTGATGATATTCCTATTGGTAGAAAGATTAGAAATGTGAGGAAGATGAACTATTAAAAAGTCCTCTATAATAAAAAAATAATCTAGTTATGAAAGTTTGTATTTGAGTTTATTTATCAACCCATTTAAAAATATCTAATATGATAATTTGATTTTTTTCCATATTAACAAAATAAGGAATTGTATAGCCTTTAAAAATATAGTCTCGTATATTCTCATTATCATAATAAAATGATTTTCTAAATTTGTATGGAAAATGTGGAATAGACTCAATTTTTGATTGAAGTTGTTGTCTGAATCTATCGGCAGAATATTGACTATCACTAGCTATATAATCCCAAATATTATTAAAGTGTTTTCTAAAAGTAGGATTATAAATTATTTGCAATTTTTTTCTCTATATCCCTATCAATATTTGCCCACATCTCTTCATGAGATACAGTTTTCATTTTGCCACTTTTATATTCTCGGACTGCTTCACTAACTCTATTTTTTGCTTCTTCTCTTGAAATAGAAGGATAACCATCATCTTTTAAATCTGATAGAAATTCTTTAAATTGAGCTTGTAAATCAATACCTTGCTTTTTAATATCTTCATAAAGACTGTCTTCTAGTTCTAAATTTATAGTAACCATTATTGACTCCTTTTTAGCACTTTTATTTTTGTTAGTATAGCAAAAACCTAACTAAATCCCTAATGCACTTCGTTTGTTGGCTTCATTACGGTCTTATTCCGTAAGCTTTCGCAATGAGCTATAATTATTGATAAAGTGAGTTCACAAAATTCATTCCACTATCAGGAGCTAATTTTGCATATCTTATGGTTTGATTAATATCTCTATGATTCATCAATTTTTGTATCGTAAAAATTGGAGTACCATTTATAGCCAAATGAGAAGCAAAAGTATGTCTGAGAGAATGTATCACAACTCTATTTTTTGCATCTCTACTATCTAACCCTTCATTAAAAAGAGGGTCAAAAATATTCTTCATTTTTCTTTGTATAGTTCTATCTGGAAATTTTTTAAAGTTTCCACCTATAACATATCTATTAGCAGATAAATTAGATATATACTCTTTTAAATGTTCTAGTAAATCACTACGAATAAATCCTTTATAACTACTAGAATTTTTTAAATCTTTAAGAGTAATCATTTTATCCTCAAAATTTAAATCTTTAACTTGAATATTTAAAATAGTCCCCAGTCTTCCACCAGTTGTAAGTGATAATTTTGAAAATAGTGTTAAAAGTTCATCATTTTTAATACTCTGATATAATTTTTCAATTTCTTCTTTTGAGAGATATTTTTCTCTTGCATTATCAACTTTGAATTTTTGAATTTTTGTAGCTGGATTTAAACTTTTATACAATTCTTTTTTGACTCCAAAGTTAAAGATAGTACTAAACATCTCTATTATTTGATTAACAGTTTTTGGTGATAAAGTTTTAATTTTGAATTTTTGAATTTTTTCTAAATCTTCTACTGTAATTCGTTCAATTTCTTTAGTTCCTAAGATTGGAAAAATATGTTTTTGATATTTGCTTTTTATATCTCTTATAGTAATTTCATCAGAGTGGATACTTAGATTTTCTAGATATTTTTTTGCTACTTCATCAATAGTAATTGCTTTTTTCTTTTTTTTCTTCCTTGCTAGAGCAGGGGGTTCTTCTCCGAGTTTGATACTATTTATAATCTCTATTCTTTTTTGATTACAATAGCTTTCTGTAATACCTTTTGATTTATCACCGATTTTTATTCTTTTAAGTTTATTGTCTTCATCTTTGTATGTGATATAATAACTGATATCTCTATTTTCTTTTTTATAGAGTTGAATTGCTGAACCATATTTTTTAGAATTGATATATCCCATCATCTTCCTTTCAGTTTTAGTAACCTATTAGTAACCATCTTTGAAGAAAGGTTACTAAATTAGATGAGATATGATAAGTTAAAAAAGCTTATGAAAAGCCTAAGTGAAGGGCTTTGATTAGATTTAGTTAGATTTTAAGAATTATGAAAATAGTGTATATTTCAAGTCTCGTCCGCCGCGCCATTTAAAAACCCATTTTTAGATACTTCCATTGTTTAAGCTTTCAATCTGTAAATACAAAACCCGTATTGGGTGTTGTATATTTGCTTACCAAATTTTGATTTCGTTATAAAGGCTATCTCTCTCTACAGGGTTAAATCCACTATTCTTTATAAGTAATATAAACTCAGTAAGTGCCATTCCAGATGCACTCTTAGCTCCCGCTGCGGAGTTTATTGATTCTCTCTCAATTGTACCATCCAAATCATCTGCACCAAATTCTTGAGAAATTAGAGCTAGATTTATAGTA
>JAMOMX010000159.1 GCA_027066935.1 Sulfurimonas sp.
GTAGAAACTCTAAGAGCTGTAAGTGATTCAAATCATAACATCATAAAAGAAGTAACTTATGATACTTTTGGTAATATACTAAACGATACAAACACAAACTTTAAAATACCATTTGGATTTGCAGGTGGACTTTATGACACTGATACCAAATTAACAAGATTTGGCTATAGAGATTATGATGCTTATACTGGAAAGTGGACTGCAAAAGATCCTATAGATTTTAGTGGTGGAGATACAAACCTGTATGGGTATGTTCTTGGGGATCCTGTTAATTTTGTGGATCCGATGGGTGAGACATGGAAAGAACTTACATTTTTTGTTGTACTTAACTTTTTTAGATATTTTGCAAATGAGCCTTTTTCGCAACCACCTGCAAAACAAGATCCATGTAATAAAGAACAAAAACAGAAAAAAGGTGGATCTGATAATAATTCATCAAAAACAAAAAAGAAAAGGAAGTTTTTCAAATGATTAAAAATTTTGAGTATGCAATATCTTTGCATAAACAAAAAAAATATGATGAAGCATATGCAATATTCCTTGAGTTATCAAATAACAATGATGCGAATGCACAAGAAATGGTTGCAAATATGCTTTTTCATGGCTCTGGAATTAAACAAAATAAAGAGCTTGCTTATTCTTGGTATGAAAAAGCTGCAGAAAACAATAATCCTGAAGCACAGTATTGGTATGGACAATATAAATTAAAAAATGATTACATATCAGAAGGATTGTCTCTTATAGCAAGTGCTGCAGAAAATAATTATCCAGAAGCCTTAAGATGCTTAGGAATATATTATTCAGATGGTAAATACATTGATAAGGATATTGATAAATCTATATTGCTATTGCAAAAAGCACTTTTTGAATATGGGCATAAAGATGCACTACCTAATTTATTATATACGCTAAATATTAAACACAATAAACTAAGAATTTTTTTTATTTTATTGGGGAATATTTTTAAAATGATATTTAAAGAAATTAGGAACAAAAAAAAGATCAAATAGAAGAAATTTTTTACTCGTGCCAAGGTTTTACTTTGGCATGCATACATAAAACACAGTAATATAAATTAATCTCAGATACTGGAATCTCCACTGGAGAAAGTTATATTAACAAGTAAGGATATATAAAATGGACGGAATAATAGTTTTTATTTTTATGTTTGTTATAGTTCCAATTATTTTTTTTGTTGCAACAAAAAATCAATTTTGTGATGGAAAATATAATGATGATTCAAAGAAATAAATGATTTTTTAGAGTAGACTAAAAAATATGGAGTAAAAGTAAAAAAGAAAGGAAAATTTTGCCCAAAAAGAAACCAAATGATAAATATAAATAAAATCACTAGAGATGAGAGATTCCAATGCAAAACTAACAATGATTACATCCACTATTTTGATGAAAATGGTCGTATATATAAAAATACAGATTCAATAGGTGGAGACTGGATGTTTTATAAAAATGTAGATGGTAAAACTCAAACATATACTATGGTAAAACCAGAGGGGGATGAAACTGTTTATACTGATATAAGACAAGCAGATGATTCAGTAAACTCTACTATACTATTACCCACTGGTGATGTTATCTCAAAAACAATATCAGCTGATAAAAAAATAAAAGTTAATGAAACAGGTGATGTGATAACACAAACTATCTTTTCAATAGATTCATTAACCAATCAAGAAGTGATGTCTTCTAAAAAAATCACTCAACCAAGTGGGTTAGTAAAAAATAGTACTTTTACAACTGTTTATGATGGAAACAATACACATACTAACACCAAAACAAAAACCACAACAACAAACTCTAAGATAACCACCTTAAAAGAAGACTACACCAATGCCATAAAAACTATAACTACACCAGAGGGTAGAGTATTGAGTAGTAGTTACAATAAAGATAATTTATTAACTACATCTATAAGTACTGGTACCTTAGCTCCAACATATTATGAGTATGATGAAAAAGGTAGAGTTACAAAAGAGACTACATCTGCTAGAGTTACAACATACACATATGACTCAAAAGGTAATTTATCAACTGTTACAAATCCAAAGAATGAAACAACATCTTACACTTACGATATTATGGATAGAGTTGTTGGTATTACTCATCCAAATGGAGTACATGAGAGTTATGAGTATGACTTTAATGCAAATATGACAAGACTAGTTACACCAACACCATCTGACTTTGACTTTTCATATAATGGGGTAGATAAACGAGTCAGTCTAACTTCACCACTAGGATATCAAACAAGTTACACCTACAATAAAAACCGTAAACTTACATCTATTTCAAGACCAAGTGGTAATACAATCACAAACAAATATATCTTAGGCCGTCTTGTAAGTACAACTACGCCACAAGGTATAACAAACTATACATACCTATTTGCAGATACTATAGGTAGTATCACTAATGGTTTAGAAAGTATAAACTACACATATGATGGAGAGTTACTTACAAAACTATCTCAAAGTGGAGTACTAAATCAAGATATATCATACACATACAACAATGACTTTTTAATAACATCTTCAACCTATGCAAACACTACAGATAATTATACATATGATAATGATGGACTCTTAACTAGCAGTGGTGCTTTTACTATATCAAGAGATACAGACAATGGTTATGTAACAAGTGTAAGTGATGGGGTTTACACTAAAACAAACTCTTACAACACTTACGCAGAACTTACATCTCAAAGTGATAATACATTTGCATATAACCTACAAAGAGATAACAAAGGAATCATCTCTCAAAAGATAGAGACTCTAAATGGTATAGATACTACATATAACTATGAGTATGACTCTAAAGTGTTGTTTTTGTTGAAAATTGACCCACTTTTTTGACGAAAAGTGACCCACCAAATGTAGGTTAAAATAGTACCATAGTTTTAAATAGATTCCTCCTTATT
>JAMOMX010000160.1 GCA_027066935.1 Sulfurimonas sp.
ATACGGCTAAAGTATGCTTTTGAGTACTTAAAAGAAGAGTGTGAAGTTATTGTTCTTGTTGGGGGGATGGATTTTTTTTCTAATGGGATTGATCTTAATATTTTAGAGGATTCAAAAAAACAAGGTGAAGATGGTTGGAGTAACATCAATGCTATGAATGACCTTATAAAATCTATTTTAGAAGCTCAAGAAGTTGTTACAGTTGCATCTTTAGCAAGAAATGCAGGAGCAGGGGGTGTTTTTATGGCTCTAGCTTGTGACTATGTTGTAGCAAAAAAAGATGTTGTGCTTAATCCGCATTATAAAACAATAGGTCTTAGCGGAAGCGAGTATCATACATATACTTTGGCAAAAAGGGTAAACAAGGAGTTATATTTGAAACTTTTGGATGAAGCACTCCCTGTTTCTGTTGAGTATGCAAAAAAAATTTCCATGATAGATAAAGTTTTTAGTTCTGAAAATTATTATGAAGAATTAGATAAATTTTGCAAAGATATATATAATGAAGAGTTTATCTGGGATAAACAAGACAAGTTAGAGCTTGAAAGAGATAAGATGGAAGTTTGTAAACAAAATGAACTTAAAAAGATGTATGCAGAGTTTTGGGATGAAAAGAGTGAGTTTCACACTTTAAGAGCAGAGTTTGTATATAAAAAATGTCCAAATAAAACACCATTAAGATTAAAAGGAAAAATCTGTGCATGAATATAGTGTAGTTCAGGCTTTACTTGAACAAATAGAAAACATTGCTGAAGAAAACAAAGCTTCAAAAGTAACAAAAATAGTTGTAAAAATCGGTGTTATGAGTGGAGTAGAACCACATCTTTTAGAGATAGCCTTTAATGCCTTTAAAGAAAAAACCATCTGTGATGGTGCTGAGTTTGTAATGAATATACAACCAATCACCATACATTGTAACAAATGCAATAAAACAAGTGAGTTGAAAAAAATTCACTACTGTTGTCAAAATTGTGAATCAATAGATATAGATGTAGTTGATGGAGAAGATATGTTTTTGATGAATTTAGAGATGTTATAAAAGGAAAAATTATGCAAGAATACTGGGAGAGTTATGTAAAGCCAATAGATGCAAAAAAAGCATTGGTTTCATTTAATGCAGGTGTTTCAGATTATGTACCTGATGAACAATATCTGTATGTTGGATTTGTTAAAGTAAAACTAAACAATCCACAAGAAGATGGACTTGTAAATGAAGAAGAATCAAATGATATAAGCTTCATAGAAGATCGACTAGAGATGGAGTCTTTAAGATGGAGAAGCGGAAAATATATAGGACGCATAATCACTCAAGGAGAGGTGAACTTTATCTACTACCTTAAAATGGATTTTGAGTGGAAAAATACAGTAGAGTCAGCTATGGGAGAGTTTCCTAATTATAAATATGAGTTTGGTTCTCGTATGGATATGGAATGGGAAGTTTATCAAAAACTTCTTTTTCCAACAATAAAAGAGTGGCAAATAATCGCTAACCATCACTCTTGTGACAACTTGAAAAATCAAGGTGATAATCTTCACGCTAAGCGTGCCATAGAGCATAAAGCATATTTCAAAAATGAGCAAAATCGTCAAAAATTTATCTCTTTAGTAGAAAAACAAGAGTTTAAAAAACTTCAAGAGATGGAAGTTCCTTTTAACAATGAAACTTTGTATGGTGTGCAGTTTTATAGAGGAGACACCCCTTTTTACTACAATATAGATGAGTTAACAATGCAGATTATAGATTTATGTGATGAGTGTGACGGGGAGTATGATGGCTGGGAGAGTAGTTTGGTTAAAGTGTAGATTATATCGCTTGTTTTCTTTTTTCAAAACCATTTTTTTTTAAAGTTTAGGAGTAACAAAAATACAAATGAAATCACTTCACTCATATAGACAACTACCATCTCCTTCTTTAGTAAAATATATAGATAAATATTGGATGGTTGAAAACAAAAAAAATAAAAATATTGATGTTCCAATTATCCCTGATGGTTGTATAGATATCATTTCTAAAAATGGTGAAATAGTTTTAGTTGGCATTATGGAAGTTGCATCACTCGTATCTATAAAACCAAATGATTATTATTTTGGGATTCGATTTAAACCCTCAATTATTGCTTCACTTTTGGATAAAGATGTTTCAAAATTTAACAATAAAATTATTCCTTTAAGCTTAATTGATACTAAACTTCACAATAGCTTACAAAACAAGATGGCAAATATAGAGAAATTAAACCAACTTTTTGAGGGGCTTTTTAATGGTATAGAGTTTGATAAACGAATTATAAAATCAGTAAATTTAATAGAGTTAAATGGTGGAAATATAACCATCGAAAATCTTTGTGAAGAAACAAAACTTAGTCAAAAACACTTAGAGAGACTTTTTAAAACACACATCGGCTTAACACCAAAAAAATTCTCAAGAATCATCAGATTTTTTCAAACACATAAACACTTAACTAAAGAGGGTATGAAAAATCTTTGTAGTAAAATTTTAGAAAAAGGCTACTATGATCAAGCTCACTTCAACCATGAATACAAACTTCTCACAGGTTTAACACCCACTCATGAGATAATGTCGATTTTTTACAATACAAAAAAGTAGCTTTTGAGTATAATATCCAAAAACAGGAGATAAATTATGCAAAGCATATCACCAAATCTAGCAGTAAAAGATATAAGAAAGACCATTACATTTTATCAGAGTTTAGGCTTTACTCTAATGATGGCAGTGCCTGAGGATAAAAGCAATTTTGGCTCTGAAATAGATGAAAGAAAACACTATATATGGGCTATGATGAAACATGGCGATATAGAGTTTATGTTTCAAGAGATTGAAAGTATCAAAGAGGATATTGGAGATTTTTTCAATTCTATTGGGGCATCGGCTTCATTTTATATGAAGTTAGATGATGTTGATACTTTTTTCTCAAAGT
>JAMOMX010000161.1 GCA_027066935.1 Sulfurimonas sp.
GTGGTGGGGTACTAGTATTGTATGATTTTTCTCTGAGTGAACCAGATATAGCTAAAATTTTCATTGTAAATCTTCGTCAATAGTTTTAGCAAATTTTTTTGTATATTTTTGTGACCATATTAATATTTCATCGATTAATGGTTTTAAATCATTACCATATTCAGTTAAGGAATATTCTACTTTTGGTGGAACTTGTGCAAATACTTCTCTGTTAATTAGATTTAATTGTTCTAATTCTTTTAGTTTTATTGTTAAAGTTTTTTTTGTAATTGGTTGTAAACATTCAAAAAGTTCTTTAAATCTAAGAGGGTTGTTTTTTAAATACCAAATAATCATAAGTTTCAACTTATCATTAAAGATGTCAAAAAATATTTCTGATGTGGAGTTGTACTCTTTATTATTAAATTCAATCATAAAGAATTGTATCCTACAGTTTCTTTATATATACTTAGTTTATTTTAGTATACCATTAAATGTTTTTGCATAAGCTAACGGTTGAATACAAAAATATGTTATCTGTTTTTGTATTCTTTTTTGTTTTACAATGGTATCTAAATCTCTGAAGTTTTCAAAGCTAAAAATCGGCTAGGGTAACATATTTTCTTGCTATGATTTGTTATGCTGAATGGCTATCCATGTACAAAGTGTCAGGGGACAAGTCTTGACCATTTGCCCACTGAATCGAGTCAAAATGAGGCTTTACTGTTTTAAAGTAAGTTTTGTCTTGAAGTTGTTTGAAAAAACCTTTATCAATATATGGTTTCATATCAAAAACTTTTATTTCTCCATTTTCAAATGAAAGTAAAATTTGATAATCATCTTGTGCTTTTACATCTGTAATATTTGGTGTCATAATTTACTCCTACTTTAAAGGTTCAATTTTAAAAATCTCTTCACCACTGATTGCTAATTCCCAATCTGCCATCAACTCATCTTGATGAATTTCTATCCATGCTTCAACAAGTTTTCTTTTACTCGTTTTCATATTGCCTTCAAGTATTTTACCTTCTGGAATAGTGAAAACTGCTTGTTCGCCTTGATACTTTACATGTATATGTGGAAGTTTATGCTTTTTATTATCGAAATAATACATTGAGATGATAATTCCGTAAAACATTGAAATAATTGCCATTGTTAAAACCTCTAATTTATTTTGATAATTATAACATTTTTAATATATAGTAAATAAATAAATGTTATTTTAAAAATTTAATAACCGTTCCAGTCGCAAACATTGACATTATACTACCACCAGCATTATTGTATGTATGCTCAATTTTTACTGCTATAACAGCATCTCCAGCAAGTGAAAATGCTTGCTCTTTGAAGTCATGCAAAATTTTATTTTTTGCATCTTTTAATGATTTTTCTAGGGATTTTACATTTCCACCTACTATATCTCTAATACCTGAAAAAAAATCTTTTACAATATTTAGTCCATAAACACATTCAGAAGAAATAAGCTCTATTCGTTCAATATCTTCTTTTATAGACATTTCAGTAGTTAATACTATTGAATTATATTTTTCTAATAATAGTTTTTGATTATTTTGTTTTATTTCTGGTGTTAGACAGTCTTTACAGTAGCCAATAGTTAGTTCTAATGGAGGATATGAGTAATTACATTTCTTACAAATTACCATTTTATTCCTTTTATTATAGTTATTGTTTTATTGGTATAACGGGCGCGCGGGTGAGCGGCGACCGAATTTGAAAACTTGTTATCTGGTCACGCAGTGAACGGATAACGTTCGACTTCAACTACACTTTAGTGTTCGTTGCTAGATTTTGTTATGTTCTTGATATCGTGCATGAGCTTGTTTATAAACTTTCATATCATCTCTTTTTCCAATTGCAATAATATGAATTAA
>JAMOMX010000162.1 GCA_027066935.1 Sulfurimonas sp.
AGAGTTGTAGTAAGATGAACTTGCTTGAAGTGAGAAATTTTTATAATAGTAGTCTATTTGTAAACTTTTTGAGAGTGTATCTGTATCTTCTAGTGTATCGTAGTTCATTTGAGAGTAATTAATCCCCATGATAATACCAAAGTGATGGGGAGATTTTAAACTCTTAATAGCACATCCATTTATATCTACAAGTTCACTAAAAGAGGTATTTGGACATCTGTCAGTTTTGTCATCTACGCCATCCATATCGTAATCATTATAAGCCAAAAGGGAACTCCCTAAGGCTATAATTAAAAGTAGAGTTTTTTTCATATAAATCCTTGAGTATCACTAGCATATTGATACTTTTATAAAATTATCTATTACCCATAAATTTATTTGGGGTAGAACCATCTACTGAGACACCAGTTCCAATTTTATTTTGTTGCATAGCTTGATTACCAGTTCTTTTTTGTTGCATCTGCTCAGTTCTCAGCATATCTCCAGTTTGCTCAGCTTGGTTGATACGGCTTCTAGTCTGTGTTCTCATTTGAAGTTGACTGCCATCTTCTCCAACACTTTCACGCAATAGTGTAATTGCAGCTACTCTTTCCTCGTCACTAAGAGTAGAAAGAGTCTCTTTGAACTCATTTACAAGTTCCACTCTCTCATCAACTGATGCAGCACTAATAGCAGTAATTTGCTCATCTATAGTAGCAGATAATCCTAGTGTTAAAGTTCCTAGCAACATTAAAGTTGCAGCTAAATTTAAAGTTTTCATTTTCAATCCTTTTCTTTTGGTAGTGTTATTATTACGCAAGAGTGTTAGTCTTTCGTTAGTTTCGATAGATTAAGAAAAAATGTAGTGCCTTGGTTGAGTTTACTATGTAGCGTGATTTTAATACCTAGCTCATTGCAAAGCTTTTTAACAATATGAAGTCCTATTCCTATCCCTCTTTGCTGCTCTTTATAAAATCTGTCAAAAACCTTTTTTGGATTTTTAATACCCTTTGCACTATCTATAATCTTTAATACCTGGGTCTCTTTTTCATACTCTAAACGTACCCAACCATTTTCAACATTATACTTTGCTGCATTTGTTAAAATATTGTCTACTATACGCGTAAATGCCTCTTTATTTGTTTTAAGTAAAATGGATGGTATATCTATGTGAAATGTAATTGATGGGTAGTTTTTTTCTATTAGAAGTATCTGCTCTTGGAGTAGACTCTTTAACTTAAACTCCTCTTTTTGTATCTCATGATTCTTGAGGTATGAGCGTAGATGTGTTTGAAGGGAGAGTATGTTTTGTACACTCTGCTCAATTCTAAGTATTTTTTCATTTTCTCCTATTTCACGCTTGAGCATTGAACTGTTGAGGCGTAGTGAAGATAGGGGTGTATTGAAGTCATGGAGTATATCTTTTATGAATTCTTGTGTCATAATAAGGGCATTTCTAAGTGGATAGAGTGCATATATGGAGAAGAAAATAGAGAGAATGAAGATAATACTTAAAATGGTGATAAACTCTAATATAGCATTTTTTTTAAGTTTTGAAATCTCTTTGTTGTACTTTTCAATTGTAAAATGTAGAGAGATAATATATTTTTTTGATTTTGGAATAGGATAGTAGCTACTGAGGCCATTGCTGTTTTTATAAAGGGAGTAGAGTTCTACATCACCGTGTTCGATGAAGTCCATCTCAAACTTATCACACTTTAAGTCAAAACTACATACTCGCATCTGAGAAAAAAGTTTTTCATCAAGTGTTTGAATATCTTTAGTGAAGTTGGCATAAAAGAGAACTATAAGTAATGTAGTGAGGGAAGTAAAAAAGAGTAAAAAACTTTTTACAAATGATTCAAGTTCAACTCTGCTCAAGGGTGTAACCTATACCTCTAAGGTTTTTTATATTGAGCCCTGTAGTCTGTTTGAGTTTTGTTATGGCAACTCTTAGCGCAGTTGGAGTTGGCTTTTCTAAACATTCTAAAAGTATCTCTCTGTCTAAAACTTGACCTATATTTTGTATGAAAGTGTCAAATAGTCTCTCTTGTGTTTCTCCAAGAACAAGAATATGACCATCTTTTTTTAGTAGTTTTGTTTGTGGATTATACTCTAGGTTATTTAAAATAATTATTGAGTTTGGGGTTGCTAGTTTTGAGTTTACTCTTATGAGTAGTTCTTCTGGGAAAAAAGGTTTTTTTATGTAGTCGTCTGCCCCAACTTCAAAGGCTTTTGAGATGGAGTTTAAGTCTACTAAAGCACTTATAAATATAGTCTGTGTTGTATCATCTGCATCTCTAAGACTCTTAAGGAGCTCAATGCCACTGATATCTGGAACATTTATATCAAATATATATAAATCAAAACTATTCTCATAACTTTCATCAATAGCGCTATTTCCAGATTTAGCCAAAGATACTAAATAGCCCTCAGACTCCAGTAACTCTTTGAGAGTTTGTGCTAGGAGTGTGTCATCTTCTAATAGGAGTATTTTTTTGCTCATATCTAATTATAATCTATCAGTATTAGCGGAGTGTTAATCCAAAATAAATTGGTAAATTAAATCACATTACCCTAATTCCAAAAATTGATTTAAACTATTTGTGGAACAAGTTTATGATGACGAAAAACAGTTGATACTCTACTGATGCTCAAAATTTTTTTTTTGATTTCATATCTTAATTATCTAGTTTATTATTTTGTGTAAATTCTGGTATATCTAACTCAATATAACTTATCTCTTGTAAAACATTTTGTCTAAATTTATCAAGTGGCATTCTTATACTATAATAAGCCCAACGACCTTTTCTATCAACTTTTAAAAATCCTGCCTCTTTTAAAATTTTTAGATGTCTTGATATTCTTGATTGAACCATATCAAATGAATTTTCAATATCACAAACACACATTTCACCATTTTCATCTATAAACCTAAGTATT
>JAMOMX010000163.1 GCA_027066935.1 Sulfurimonas sp.
GTCCTGCTAGTTGCTGGAACTCCCCTTAAACCCTCTAAAAACTCAAATCCATTCATAACTGGCATATTTAAGTCAGTTATAATTAAATCAGGTGTCATTCCAGCTTTTATCTCCTCTAAAGCTACTTGAGCCTCTGTATATTGTTTAACCTCAATTGGCATTGAATTTGTAACCATCCTCGTTGAGGCTAGCGCGGTTTCACTATCATCTACAAATATTACTAATGGCATGTCTTCTCCTTATTTTTGATAAATTAAAGTTTTGTCAACTTTTTTTGCATTAAAAACTGATACTATACGACTCATATATTCAGCATGACCTAATAAAACATATCCATTTGGATTTAACATATCGTAAAAAGTCATAGCTACCTCTTTTTTTGATGCATCATCAAAGTATATAAGCATATTTCTTGAAAATATAACATCAAATTTACCTAACTTTCTCATTTGAGCTTTATCAAATACATTAGCTACTTGAAAATCAACGCTTCCCATTAAATCATCCCCAAGTTGATAACCTAGATTTTTTTTAACAAACCATTTGGAGAGTACATTTTTTGGTATTGCATGAACCGATCTATCAGTAAATTTGCCTTTTTTTGCTTTTTCTATTACAGTTGAATCGATATCAATACCTACAACTTCAATATCACGACGCTCTACTAATTTAGCTTCTTCTACAATATGAAGTATCATAGAGTATGGTTCCTCTCCACTAGAGCACGGTGAAGATAAAATTCGAAGTGGTCTATTTTTTGGCATAACCTTGTCTAGCTCTGGTAATATAAAATTAATAAGTGCTTCAAACTGATCTTTTTCTCTGTAAAAATAAGTTTCATTTACAGTAACACCATTCATAAGTTCTTGAAACTCTGTCCCATCTTTATCTTCAAAACGAAGTTTAAAAAAATATTTTCTAAAATTATCAATATTAAGCTCTTTAGCTCTTTTATCTATATATCTTGCTAACTTATCATAATGTTTTTCAAGCTCAAGGTGTATACCACTCTTGCGATATATAAATTCACATATCTTAGTAAAATTTTCATGAGATAATAAATAAGCCATACTTAACCTTTTATCAATTTTACAGCACCATCGACTGCAAACTCTACATATACATCACCACTAAACCTATCTTTAAGCGACTCTAATAACTCTATATCCTCTTCTTCTCCAATTTCACCCATATAATCAACTGCTGTCATAGCTACATTAATGTCAGTTTCACTCTCAAGCAACTCAACCATCATATCTCTAGATTCTGCAAAATTAACATCACCTAAAACATTTATAGCAAATATTCTTAAATCTCTATCATCACCTATTAAAAATTTAACTATATAATATTTTATCGCTGTTCCAAAATCTCTAAGAATAGATATTCCCAAGTTCCTAACATAAGCATTATTCAACTTTAAAAGATCCATAATTTCCTCTATTGGCGCATCATCAGAATCCATTTTTGATATCACAGAGGCTATCTTAGTTAAGATAATTTTTTCTCTCTCTTCATTAGCTATTAAAGATAAAAGATATTCAGGACCACCTTTAAAATTGACAATTTCTTCAACTGCATAATCTTTTTTACTAATATCTGTATTGGTCTTGCAATATGCTTGCGCTTCTTCTAATGTTGTAAAAACAGGTAGTGTCTCAACTTCTTGAGCTACATGATTTTTAATTAAAGCCATTATTATCTCCTTACTTAAGTGTAATAATTTTATGTAAAATTTGTTTAAAATCTAACTGTTCGCTTACTCCACCATTATCAAATGCCACCTTTGGCATTCCATATACAGTAGCACTTTTTTCACTCTCACCTAGCGTATAACCTCCAGCTTTTTTTATATTTAGCATACCTATAGCTCCATCATCACCAATACCCGTAAGAAGAACACCAATCACTTGAGATGGTTTTAATACATCTAATACACTATTCATCATATAATCAACTGATGGTTGAAAAAATGATTTTCCTTTACTTTTTTCTTCACGAACCACAATTTTACCAGATGTTTTTTTACTAAACATCATATGTACTCCACCACGAGCTAAATATATATTACCAGGTAATATCTCCATATTATTTTTTGTCTCATGAACATTTAAAACAGAGTTTCTATTAAGTCTAGCAGCGAATGAACTTGTAAACTGCTCTGGCATATGTTGAACTATACAAACAGGATACTTATAGTTTTGTGGTAATGATGAGCAAATTTGGTCTATCAACCCTGGTCCACCTGTAGAAGATCCTATCAATACAATTTTTTCAATATCTTTACTTGATAAATTTTCATTTGAATGAGTTGTTGTAGGAGCCACCCTTCTCTCTCTTTTGGGTGGTGCTTTTTTTGCTTTTAATCTTCTTGTTGGAATTCTAGATAAAGATTTTATTTTTTGTATTATTGATTCTGTGTTTTCTATTTTACCAACATTCAATGTGCCTGGTTTTGATATATAATCAATCGCTCCCAGATCAAGAGCATCCATAGTTATACCAGCATCAGCTGTTGTAAGTGAACTTATCATTAAGATTGCTGTAGGTTTTTTAGCCATAATTTGTTTTACTGCTTCAAGACCATCCATAACGGGCATATTTATATCCATAGTAATCACATCATACTGAGTAGCTATAGCCATATCAACAGCCTCTTGACCATTTCTTGCTGTATCTATGTCATAGTCAAACTCTTTTATCATATCTGTTAGTTGTTTTCTAACTAATGCCGAGTCATCTACTATCAAAATTTTTTTCATCACAAGCTACTTTTTTGTTTAATTATCTTTTGTATATCCATCTTTAAGACCAGTCTTCTACCACTATCTAAGTGTAAAACATCTGTTAAATATTCATCATCTTGAGATATTATTTCCTCTTTTGATACTGATAATATATCACTAACATTATCAACTACAAAACCAACTTTACTATCGTCTATATTGCATACTATTATTTTAGAATCACCTTTAAAAATCATATCTATATTTAAAATATTTGCCAAAGATACTATTGGCACTATCTGTCCACGAATATTTATAATGCCATCTATGGAATCGTTAGTATAAACAACCCCTGTAGACTCTTCATAATCAATTATCTCAGCTACTATATCAACTTCAAATGCATACTCTTTAGCTTGAAGTTCAAAAAGTATATATTCAGAAGAGTTTTCATCATTTGTTTGACTTTGTATAACTACCTCTTTTGAATCTACATATGATTCATTTTCTTTTAAAATCATTTTTAAGACTTTATCATCTAAAAAAGAGATTAAACTTTTTTTATCATGCAAAACACCAGCTACCTTGTTTTTTTCAACCTCTTCTTTCATATAATCTATATCTGCATCAACAAAATCTCTAATATCTAAAATTTCATCAATCAGTAAACCTATTGTTTGATTTTCAATTATAGATATAAGTATTCTGTTTTTATCACTTACTTTTTTATTAAATTTGTAATACATCCTTAAATCTACTACAGTAATCAAATCATCCCTTAAAGCTATAAGACCAACTATCTCACCATCACTTCCAGAAATTTCTGTAAACTGTATATCTGCTAAAATTATTTCACGTAAATAATCTAATTCTAAAGCAAATTTTTCATTTTCCATCTTAAATATTAAAAATCTTTTAGAGTTTTCTTTAATAACTTCATCTACTTTAACTTTACCCTCGTTAATTACTTTAGATTTAATCTCAACTCTTTTAACTTTATTAAAAAGAGAGGTTAGAGATAAGATTTGTATGATAAATTTTTCATGTTTATATATAGCTACTATAGAATCATCATCTCGACTAATATATTCTATTTTTTTCTTATCAATCTCAACTGTATTATAGACTTCACTAACCAAAAGTGCATTTGTAGATTTTTCATTTGTCAGAGTTAAAAGTCTACTTTTTTCATCTGTAATATCAACTTGTGGCATTTGTAAAAGCATATTTAGATCTAAAACATTAGCAATATTTCCGCCAACAGCACTTAAACCTCTAACTTCATGAGGCTTTATAGGCAATGGCATAATGTTAGGCACCCTAGAAATTTGGCTTATATCCTCAGTAGATATTCCAAAACTTTCAGTGCCATTTTTGATGATAAGTATTTCATCTATTTGCATTATTTATCCTATAAACTTTATAAATTAGCCTTGTTGAAGCTCATCTGCCATTACAGCTAACTCTTCTACACCATCACCTATATGAGATACCGTCTCAATAATAAGCTCACTTGCTTTGCGTGATTCCATAGCATTTCTAGCACTAAGCTCAACTGCTTTTTGTACCTCACTAATACCAATATTTACTTGATTCATCCCCTCAAGATTTTGATCATTTACAGCTTTTAGTCCAGTATATCTATCTAGTAAATCAACTAACATCTCTATAATTTTACTTATATCATTTATAAGAGTGTCTATATTTGATTGTTCGCTTCCTTGTGAAGTGAGTAGATTTCCCCAATCATTTTTAACCGTATCAATTTCTGAATTCATTGACTCTACAATATCATTTATTTTTTCAGTATTGGATTCAGAATCTTTTGCCAAATTACGAATATCAGAACTTACAACTGCAAAACCTTTTCCAAAATCACCTGCACGAGCAGCTTCAATAGAGCCACTAATAGCAAGCATATTTAGCTGAACAATAGAGTTAGAGATACTACTAACTGTTTTATCAACATTTTTAGTCTCTTTAACTATCACTTGTAGTTCACTAGCAGCCACATTTCCCTTTTCAATAGAGCCACTAAAAGCTTCTCTAATCTCTGTTACACTGGTTTTAACAACATTAAAAGAAACTTTTAATATATCAAAATTACGACGAGCTATCTCTATTAGTTTATCAATATCTTTTGCAGCAAATAACCCAGCTTCAATTAGTTCTTTGTTTGTTATTGCACTTTGATTTGTAGTGTGCGATGATGATTCTATCTGATTTAATGCATTTGTCACATCTTCTAAAGCATTTTGTATATCTTCCATACTTCCACCAATTGTATCAGCTGAGAGAGCGATATCTTCTGCTGATTTCATAGTGTCAGTTGAAAATTTCAACTCTTCTGCTAAGTTGGAGAGGTCTTTTATATCATCTTCTGTTTGTGCGAGGGCATCTGATTGAACATCTATACCGTTTAAAGTTTTTTCAACGGACAATGCTATCTCAGCAGAGGCTGATGCAATATCTTGTGAGCCATCATTAATTTTAGAAACTATATCACTAAGATTTTGAGTATATGTATTTACACTTCTTGCTGCTTCAACTGAGTATATAGCTATCTTAGTTAACTCCTCCATCTTAGAACTAAGGGCATTACCTTTAGTTCCATTTTCTGATATTATTTTTGTAGTATCACCAATACTTGCAATAATTCCATCTATAGAGGTTTGAATTTTTGTAACAAGCTCTGAAATAAATTCAGCATTCTTTTCACTCTCTCCAGCAAGAGCGCGAGTTTCATCAGCAACAACTGCAAAACCTTTTCCATGCTCCTTCGCACGAGATGCTTCAATAGCTGCATTTAGTGCCAATAAATTTGTTTGATCAGCAATCTTTGCAATAAAACCAACAGCATCACCAATATTTTGTGAAGATATCTTTAACTCTTCACTTTTTGTAGCTGACTCTTTGGCTACTATCACTGCACTATCCATTCTACCAACTGAATCATTAATTTTATCAACAGATAACATAATACTATCACCCGTTGAGAGTGTTGATGATATAACAGTACTTATGCTTGAGTTCATGCGTGTAATATTTGAAGTTATGCTTTTTACATTTGCTAATGCTTGTTCACTTGCACCACTATTTTCTTCAGCTGCTGTTGCAATTTGCTCCATTGAAGATTTCAACTCCTCAATCGCACTAACACTCTCTTGTGCATTATCTAAAATTGTCATAGATACACCTGCAATTGATTCACTGATTTGTTGCTGTTTTGCAAGGGTGCGTTGCTGTCTTTTATCTGAACCATTAGATGCAGATGAGGTAGATGGGGTGTTTTTTTTCACTAATGCCATTGTAATATCCTTATTATATTAATCTAATGTAGCGTAAAGCTCTTCAGCTTTTCTAACTTCTTCTTTTGAGGGTTTAACTCTAATACTGACATATTTAGTATTTCCACTTTTATCAATTGATCTAAGTACTGTCGCATAAACCCAATAAAATCCACCACCTTTACGAGCATTTTTTACATATCCAGTCCAAAACCCTTTAGATTGCACATCATCCCAAAGAGATTTAAAAGCAGCACGAGGCATCTCTGAATGGCGAACAACATTATGTGGCTCCCCTATTAATTCATCTTCTGCTAAATTTGCAATCCTTAAAAAAGACTCATTGGCATATATAACTATACCCTTTTCATCAGTTTCACTTAAAAGGTACAAATCATCATATAAAACTTCACCATCATCTAAAAAAGTTAAACCTTCAGTACTGATAGCATTTTCATTTTTTGACATAACAAACCTCCATTAAAAACATTAATTGCATAAGCATACTGATATAAAACTAAAAGTAAATTTAAATATAGTTTTTTTTTGTATATATTTTGTTTAATTATTATAAAATCGACATATATTGCCTAATAACTTATAAAATAATAAAATTTAATGGTTAATAAAAGAGAAAGTGTAGATAAAAGCCTATATAAGGCTTTTATTTTTGAAAATAGAAAAAAAAGGGGTGTTTCTTATATATTGTCGCGAATATTTAGTTTTTCAACTAAAGCTAAATAAGCTACTTTATCAGTTCTTTTGAAATACTTCATTAAGCGACGACGCTGACCAACTAATTTTAATAGTCCTAATCTTGATGCATGATCTTTTTTGAATATTTTTAAGTGTTCTGTTAACTCAGCAATTCTTGCTGTTAAAAGTGCAATTTGAACTTCACTTGAACCTGTGTCGCCTTCTTTGCGACCATAATTTGCGATAATCTCTAATTTTTTCGCCGAATCTAAAGCCATAATAGCCTCCTGAATGGTATATTAATCTAACTATTATTTATACATCAAATTAAGCAAACGCCCATTTAATGGCAGAAACTAGAGTCTCTACAACCCTCTAAAGCTACAAAAAAATATTTTTTTTGAGATTTATAAAGTTAATTTGTAAAAGTTGAAGTGAAATTATATCTAAATTTTCAATTTCTTTGGCTATAATTTAAAAAAATTACACTTTGAAAGATATATATATGTTAATTACAAAAGCAAGTGAGTATGCAATTCTTTCACTTATCGTTTTATCTAAAGAAGACAAACCAATGGGAAGTGAATTTTTAGCTAAACAACTATCTATCCCAAAAAGTTTTTTAGCAAAAATACTTCAATCACTAGCTAAAGCTCAGATTTTAAAATCATTCAAAGGAATTAATGGTGGATTTGCTCTAGCCTACGAAGCTAAAAATATAAGCATGTTAGATATTATGAGTGCAGTTGAGGGGAAAAGTCCTGCTGTATTTGAGTGCTCACCATCTGAGAGTGATTGTCCCTCTGATAAAGCAAATATTTGTTCAATATGGCCATTTTTAAATAAACTCCAAGGAAAGATAGATAATTTTTTAGCTGAGTTAACATTAGCGGATATATTAGAGTAAAGAATTGGCAAAAAAACCTACCTTTAAACAGCAAGTTGGAACTTCCTTAAACTTTTTACTAGGTCAAAAAGACCTTAGTGTAGTTTTATTTGTAATGGCAATACTAGTAATTATTATTGTACCACTTCCAGCTGCTATGCTTGATTTTTTACTAACAATATCTATCGCTATAGCTGTTTTAATTTTACTTATCTCTTTATATGTTCCCAAACCAACTGACTTAACTACATTTCCAACCTTAATACTAATTGTTACACTATTTAGGCTCTCTTTAAATATATCAACTACAAGGATGATTTTAAGCCATGGGCATGAGGGTCCAGAATCTGTTAGTTCTATCATAACTAGTTTTGGTGACTTTGTTGTTGGTGGGAATTTTGTAATTGGAATTATAGTTTTTTCAATTCTTGTTTTAATAAATTTTATGGTTATAACTAAGGGTGCTACAAGGGTTGCTGAAGTCGGTGCTAGATTTGTACTTGATTCTATGCCTGGTAAACAGATGGCTGTTGATGCTGACTTGAATGCTGGTCTCATTGATGATGCAGAGGCAAAATCTCGCCGTGCAGAGATACTTCAAGATGCAAACTTTTATGGAGCGATGGATGGTTCTTCTAAGTTTGTAAAAGGTGACGCTGTTGCTAGTATTATCATTACACTTATAAATATCATTGGTGGATTTCTTATTGGTGTATTTCAATATAATATGAGTGTTTCTGATTCTGCTTCTACTTTTACACTACTTACTATTGGTGATGGGTTAGTTGGTCAAATTCCCGCACTCATTGTATCAACAGCAACTGGTATTATGATCACTAGAAGTTCAAGTGATGGAGAAAGTTTCGCTGAGGGTACCATCAATCAAATGATGGGAAATGCAAAAATTATGATGATTGTTGGATTTATTATGATTTTATTTGCACTTGTTCCAGGTCTACCTACTACTTCAATGGGTCTTGTTGGGATACTGTTCGCACTTTTGGGTTGGGCTACATACAAATATAATAAAGGTGAACTAAGTATCCTTGATGTTGATGCTGCCTTTGGTGGTAAAAAATCAAAAGAGATGTTAGATAAAGAAAAAGAAGCACTAAAACCTAAAAAGACTCAAGAGGAGATAGCTAAAGATGAAGAGAGTGCTTTAGAAGATATACTTAAAGTTGAGATGTTAGAGCTCACCCTTGGTTATCAGCTCATAAGGTTAGCTGATGCTAATCAAGGTGGTGATTTATTAGAACGCATCCGTTCTATGAGGAGAAAAATAGCATCAGATTTTGGATTTTTAATGCCACAAGTTCGCATTAGAGATAACCTCCATCTGCAACCAAAACAATACCAAATACTTCTAAAAGGTATATCGATTGGTGAGGGTGAGATAATGCCAGATAAATTTTTAGCGATGGATAGCGGGATGGCAACAGGAGAGATAACTGGTGAGGCTACAAAAGAGCCAGCTTTTGGTCTTGATGCACTCTGGATAGATCCAGCAGATAAAGAGGATGCCATCATAAATGGATATACAGTAGTTGATCCAGCCACTGTTATATCTACTCATATGAGTGAACTTGTTAAAAACAATGCCGAAGATCTGCTTACACGCCAAGAGGTACAAACACTTATTGATAAGATCAAAAATGATTATCCTGTAATTATTGATGATGTATTAAAAATTGCTTCTATTGGATTAATTCAAAGAGTATTAAAATCTTTGTTACACGAAAAAATACCACTTAAAGATATGCTAGGCATATTAGAAACTATTGCAGATATTTCTGAGTTTACAAAAAATGTTGAGTTTATAACAGAACAAGTTCGTGCAAAATTATCTCGTACTATTACACAGATGTATGCTAGTGATGATGGAATTATAAGACTACTAACTTTTGACACCTCTTCAGAACAGATGATGCTTGAAAAATCTCAAGAAAAAGATGGTGTAAGAAATATAATGTTAAATGTTGGAGAGATAAATGAGTTAATTCAAGCTACAAGTGCAAAAGCAACAGAACTACTTCAAAAAAATATATCTCCTGTTATTATTATAGTTGACCCTGCACTTAGAAAAGGTGTATCTGAAATATTTGAAAGATTCTCTTTAGATGTTATTACATTATCACATGCTGAGATAGATTCTAATGCTACATTTGAAGTACTTGGTTCAATATCAATCCATCTACAAAAGCAAGGTTAAACTACAAAAGGAAAAAATTGAAAAATAAAATAATTTATCATCTATCACATATTGATTTAGATGGTTACAGCTGTCAACTAGTTATGAGCTTTACACCATATAATATTAAAAATTATAATGCAAATTATGGGGCTGAAGTTAAACAAAAGTTAGACCTTATTCTCGAATCTATTAAAAAAAATAAAAAAATAGCTGCATATATACTTATCACTGATTTAAATCTAAGTGCTGATGAAGCTAGATGGTTAAACAATGAAGTTAAAAAGCTTAATGAAAATAAATTTGATGTTATTATAAATCTACTTGACCATCACGGAAGTGGTAAAGATAGTGCTAATAAATATGATTGGTACTATCTTGACACCTCAAGATGTGCTACAAAAATCACTTATGACTACACTAAAGAAAACTTTGAATTTAATGAGCCTGAGTGGATGAATAAGATGGTAGATGTTGTAAATGCTGTTGACTTATGGAAGATGGAAGAGCAAGAAAATTTTGAATATGGTAAAGTATGTATGCGTCTTGTCACAGAAACAAGAGAGCTAAATCGTGTTATGTTTGGAGAGTATGATAGTGCCTATAAATTATCACTATTGTTAGAGGCTTCAAAATATGTAAATGAAGAAAATGCACCAATAGTTTTAGATGAAAAAATACACTCCCTTAAAAAAGATTTTTTCAAAGTTAATGAAAACAATACTTTAGACAATTTAGCAACAAAATATATAGTAAAGCTTTTAGGTGCGCTTAAAGAGACTCATACCATATACTATAAAGGTTATAAAGGATTTTTGAGTTATGGAGTTGGAAACACTTCAATAATAGGCAATGGTTTTTTACTAACATACCCTGAGTATGATTTTATAGTAGATGTAAGTTACCGTGGAACTATGAGCCTTAGAGCCAACAACAAAGTAAGTGTATCTCAAATTTCTAAAGAGTGGGCTGGTGGTGGTGGTCATCCAAATGCTGCTGGTGGTAGAATCATAGGATTTAAAGAACAATATCGTTACGATAAAGTTAAAACTCAAATTCAAAGACTGATAGATGACAAAGAAGCTGTTGCCGGAGATTTAGAGTATAAAAAAGAAGAAACTTAGTTTGCAGTGACTTTCGTCATTTTGCAGTGTCTTTCGTCATTCTGGGCTTGACCCAGAATCTAATCTAATATTTCACATTAACCCAATAAAATAAAATCATTCCAAGCACTACTAACAATATTCATAAGTTCTTCATTGTTTTGAATATCATTGTTTTTTATGTTGTGCATATCATTTTCATCTCCATAAGCGTTTATTTGTTGTATTACTAGATCTATATCATCATTTGTGATATATTCACCATTTGATAGTTCTATACGCTCTATACTTTCTCTACTTTTATCTTGGTTTTTAACTTTAATACTATCATTATCACCATATTGGATAAGTAGATCTCCATGGTTCATTATAAAACTAATATCTTCTTTAGTTATATCATTACCAAATACTATTTTATCTATATCTGTAGAATTTTTATGAGATTTATCTTTAATGGTATCATTACCATCACCAACACTAAACTTGTAGGTATCACTTCCTTTTCCACCATAAAGTTTATCATTTTGAACTCCACCAATTAAAGTGTCATCTCCATCTCTTCCATAAAGTTTATCTTTGCCAATTCCACCATCTAAAGTATCATCACCATTATTACCATAAAGTTTATCTTTACCTGTCCCACCGAATAAAGTATCATCTCCATCTCCACCATATAGTTTGTCATTGAAACTACCACCATCTAAAGTGTCATCTCCATCTCCACCATATAGTTTATCTTTAGAGCTTCCACCATCTAAAGTGTCATCTCCATCTCCACCATATAGTTTATCTTTACCAGTCCCACCAATTAAAGTGTCATCTCCATCTCCGCCATAAAGCTTATCTTTAGAGCTTCCACCATCTAAAGTGTCATTACCGTTATTACCATATAGTTTATCTTTACCTGTCCCACCAACTAAAGTGTCATCTCCATCTCCACCATAAAGTTTGTCATTGGAACTACCACCATCTAAAGTGTCATCACCAGCTCCGCCATATAGTTTATCTTTAGAGGTTCCACCATATAGATAATCATCTCCATTTTCACCATAAAGTTTATCTTTACCAGTCCCACCAATTAAATAATCATCTCCATCTCCACCATAAAGACGGTCATTATTAGAGTCTCCGTATATGTTGTCATCTCCATCTCCGCCATATAGTTTGTCTTTGTTGTTTGCACCTATAAGTAAATCATTTCCATCACTGCCATATAATTTATCTTTTTTATTTGTACCAAATACAATATCACCTACAACATCTTTTGATAGATTGATATTACCTTGTGCAGTTTGAATAGATTTAACATCAGTTTGTATATCAGTGAAATAGTTCTTTATTATAACTACACCTTGATCTTTAACACTAATCTCTAAATCATCTAAATTTTTAGTAAAACTAAGTTCATTTTTATTTATCTCATCCATTACAAGAACATCATTAATATCACTTGTTTCATCTATAACTAAGTCTCCACCCTCATAGATATAACCATTTACAATGAAGTTAAGTGTTGAAGTAACACTTGCGCCATTTCCATCATCAACTGTGATTATTGCTGAGTCAGCTCCTGTAAATAAATCATTTGCTTTATATATCCATGAGCCTGTTTCATCAATACTTAGTGTTGCATGGTTTGGAGCTGTTGTAACTGAAAAGCTTAAAGTATCTCCATCTATATCCGTAGCTTCAACTTTACCTGTTTGTTCACGAACATCTTGTAGTATAAAACTTTCAGCTTTTGTTGTAAGTGGTGCATCATTTAGTGCTTCAATATCAAATGATAATTTACTTGTTGTACTAAGTCCATCTTCATTTGTAACTTTAAGAGTTACAAAATCACTTCCATTATAATTTTGATTTGGGTTATAACTCCAAACCCCATCTGCATCAACGCTAAAATCTCCATTTGTTGTAGTTGTTATAACTTCATAGATTAGTACTCCACCATCTGGGTTAACAACATTTAATGTTCCATTTGAGTTGTTATCTTCAAGTAGATTGGTTGTTGAATCTGCTAGTGTTGGTGCTGTGGCTTTTTTATCTGGGGTTGGTGGTGGTGTGGTGGTGTTATCGCCGTTTTCATCATCAACTGTTGAGCCATCTGTTTCAGATTCAAAACTATTTGGCAAATATATTAGTTCTCCACTAAATAACTCAATAGTTTCAACCTCAAAACTTCCAATAAATTGGTTCTCTACTCTAATTAAATCTGATAATTCATATATATTTTTACCGCTTTCTTTCAAGCCAATTAAAATATCATACCCATCTCTCTCAATGATAAGGTCATCTTGAGTAATTCCAGCACCTAAAACTAATCTATCTTCACCAAAAGACTCTACAATTAAATCTTTTCCATCACCTCTATTATAAATATAATAATCATCTCCACTATCACCATATAAAGTATCATCTCCTAGTCCACCCTCGAGAGTGTCATCACCCTCTGCAGCTATTAGTAAATCATCTCCATTTAAGCCTTTTAAGAAATCATTTCCAGCCGCACCTTGCAACTCTTCTTGTCCATCTGAACCATAAAGCAGATCATTAAACCTACCACCAACAAGTTTTGAATCTTTAGTAAG
>JAMOMX010000164.1 GCA_027066935.1 Sulfurimonas sp.
GATTTTTTATAGCACCTATATTTGCTAAGTATTTTAATCCAAAATATACAAAAACTGTTGTGCTAGGTATGGCTACACTTGGGGCTTTAGTCTTGATAGTAAAAGGACTTGGAATATAAATATACTTTTTGCGGGTAAAGTACTTTTAATGGGGATTGCTATTATTTATGCCCTCTTGCTTATCACTAGTTGTCATAAGAAGAAAATTATTTTTATCTTATCCGCTTTTTTTCTTTTTGAAGATCTTGTGCGACATCTATTTTTTCTGTTATAGTAGCTTTTAACAAGTTTTCAATCTCCGATAGTTTTCCAAATGATCTAAATACTTTTATGAAGTTAAGGAGTGATATTTTTCCAGTTTGCTCAAAGTTAGAATAGGTAGTAGGGGAGGAAAGGTTTGCACTTTTTGAAAATTCACGCTGTTTTTGATTATTAGCAATTCTTAGTTTTTTTGAACGCTGGGCAAGAACTAAAGTTATTTCTTCATCGGTTAACAAAGAAAAGTTGGCTTCTGTAGATATCCTTTCTCTTTGAGCTTTTTTAGCCTCTTTTGCGAAAGATTCTAGCTTTGACAATAAAGTATTACTCTCCATCTAATTCTCCTTGGAAATCTCTTTCATCTATAGCTTGTAATACTTGAGTCTGCTTCTTCTTATTAACATTGTACTCTATCATTAAATTTGGGAGTTGAGTATCTCGTAACATTTTCATTTTTGTGATTGATTTACTTACAAACTCCAAATCTATAGAAAACTCAGTAGCAAGAGTAACAACATCTTGAAGTGTTATAGTCGATAGTGCCTTGTTATATAAAGAGAGTTGGTGCTCTTTGGTTTGTTTAACACCTTTTGCAAATGTAATATCATAAGCAGGAGTTGCTCTCCATTTATAGTCATTCCCACACATAAAAGAGAAGTTACGAGCATGATCATCTTGGTTTACAAACATATAATTAAATAGCATCTGCAAGAAGAGTTGTTGCAAACTATTTGTTGCCCCTAGTTTTACTGCTACTCGGAGTAACTCTTCATATCCTACAGTTCTTGGGATATTATAGTCTACATGTAGAAGACCAGCTAATGAATGAACATGGTATCTTTTGCCATTATCTATATCAAATCTTTTAGTCACAAAATGGTGTTTATTTTGAGACTCTAAAAGATAACAACCCATCATATTGATGCCAGACTCTTTAGCTAAAAGATAGTAGATGTATTCTAGTTTTGAGAAAGTTGATTTGTTTTCATCACCATCCCCCGTATCATCATACTTAACTATTGCAGGTATAAAACCTTTTGGTGGCTCTTTTGTTCTGTCTCCAAGATAAATTTCATTTGTCTCTATGTTTACAGCTACAACTGCTTTACTTCTTGCTCCACCAACGAAGGAGTGGGCAGAAACTAAAAAAGCAGAGTGTATTGATTTAAAATTAGTACCCTTTTTTAATCTTTTTGCTTCCTCATAAATATCTTTTAAAGAAAGTGTTTTTTCAATTGTTTCACCAAGCTTATGAGCTGGTCTAAACTCTAATGCTCCAAGTCCTCTGTTACCAATAAAAAGTAGTTTTTCTATAATAGTTGGTTTTTCTCCACTGTTATTTTGCTCAAAGAACTTATCGAGAATCTCATTACCAAAACTACCAGGAAGAGAATCACTTACAAATCCAGCTACTCTCTCTTGGTAAACTAAAGAGGTAGTTTCTATATCAGTAATATCTTTAGCAATAGAGATTGGACTTGCAGCAAAAGCTGCTGAATCAAATTGGCGAAGATATACTCTATCATCTACTTGATAGATATCTGCAATGTGCTTCTCAAATAGATATAAACTTACTTTTTTGTCCATCTCTAACCTTTACTTACTTATATTTGTAATTATAGCCTAAAAGAGCAGTTAATTACAAATATATATGAATCATAAAATCTTAAAAATATTGCTTAGGTGATTTGAAGTTAGTAAAGAAGTGGTGGACTCTTAGAGGTTCGAATTTTGGGAGGTGTAATCATTGCCGATTTTCAATAACGCTAGCTTTAAGCGTAAGTCGTATACAATGTATGAAAGACTACACGAGTAACAAATTTGAATCAAAGGAGAGATTATGGCAAAAGGTAAAGATTCTCAAAAATCAGTTAAGAAAGCACCAACAAAAACTTTAAAAGAAAAGCGCAATGACAAAAAGCTTAAAAAAAGTCAAGGTTAGAAATAGATAGATATCTATTTCGCTTGTTTCAAAAACATAGCGCTACGATTTATTAAATATTTAAAAATAGGATTATTAATGGCTAAAACAAACTATAGTTATGCAAAACATACCCGCGAGCTGGAAAAAGAGAAAAAAAAAGAAGAAAAGCGTAAGAAAAAATTAGCTCAAAAAAATGATGAAACACAAGAAGAAGATACAAACAATACAGAAAAGTAAAATATGAATAAATCCAAACCACACATATATTTATTTACAGATGGAAGTGTTAACCCTCAGAGCGGAGTTGGATTTGGAGCTTATTTACTTTTAGAAAAAAAAGAGTTTTCTGATGCTGTATTAGAAAAAAAAATCAACATTAAAAAGTTTAACAATACATCCTCAACAAAATTAGAGTTAGAAACGCTTTTATGGGCTTTAAATGATACAGATTTAAAAAATTTTCAAATAGTAGTTTATACAGATTGTCAAAATATTATAGGTCTCAAAGAAAGAAGAGACAGATTTGAGAAAACCAACTATATGACTAGTAAAGGCAGAGAGATAAAAAATCATGAACTATATAAAGATTTTTATAAGAGAGTAGATATTTTAGATTGTAATTTTATTAAAGTGAAAGGTCATAAAAAGACATCTGTAAAAAATGAAATAGATGAAATCTTTACTTTTGTTGATAGAGCTACAAGAAAGGCTCTTAGGAAAACTACTT
>JAMOMX010000165.1 GCA_027066935.1 Sulfurimonas sp.
ACTTGAAGTTTGAACTGCTAAATTAGCTGCTGCTGTTGCTACCCCATATGCTTGTGATGTGTATGTTAATACCTCATGGTTTTGTCCATTTATCTCAATTGTTGCCATATTTTATTCCTTGGATTAAATTTAGTTTTTTACAAATTTTATTAAAATCTTTATCTGCATTTCGTTTTAGTCTTGTAGTTATATACTGCTTTTCACTCTTGTTATAATTTTTATTATCACTTAAAAAACTAATAAGAATATTCCTATTTTTAATGTGCTCTTTTAAATACTTATTTTTATCAATATCGCAAAAAGAATCAATTTTTTGATATGTGCTTGTCTTGTGAAAAATAAATACTATTTTTGCAATTAAATCACTCATTCTACTATTTTCCGAAAATTCTTTTTTACTATCATTATAAAATTTAGGATGGTTTATTTTATAAAATTGATTCATCTTGCTAATCCACTTAAAAAGTAAAATATACCTATTTGTTTTTTCTGTATCATTTAACATCATTTCTATATCTAATAAATATTGTTTAGGTCTCATAGAATATATATCTATTATTGTTTTATTTTCATAATACCAATAAATTGAAGCATTTTTTATATACGCAAGAGAAAGATTGTTAAATGCTCCGTACCTCATTTTTATAAATTCTTTGTCTTTAGCTTGATATTTTATGATATGTTCTAATGTATGCCACATATTGTCTAGGGCTTCTCTTGTTTCATCATATGAGTATCTATTTTCATAATACATAAGAATTGAATTTGAGTTTTGAACAATACCACCGTTGTATTTAAACACATACCACCCCAAATACTTCTCAGCATCATCATCAGGTAAATTTTCCTGCCATTTTGAAACAAAATAATCTTGTAAACCTATAATAGGCTTCATGATAAAACTTCTTTCATCTATAAAGGGTAATTTAGTTAGTGTTGTACCATAAACTAACATCATATTTGCAGGAACTAACCACTCTTTTGCTTCAGGATACGGCTGTCCATCATATATCCATTTTGCTCTCTCTTGAAAATAAAAACCTATATTTCCAGCTATAAAAAAGAAAATAATAAAAATTAATATTAATTTTTTCTTTGTTGGTTTCTTTTTATTCTTGACATTAGTATCAAATCCCTGAGATTGAATCTTCACTTTTTCTTCCATTAAATAATCTCTATTTTATATTTTTTAAACTATTTATTATTTTTAAATATTCATTAATAATATCTATATTTGAATAAAAAATAAATTATTTTAATTGTAAAGTGTTGTTTAGTACCTAAGATGTGAATTTTGATCTATTATAGTTGAAGCAGGTGCAATACGATTAAGCCTTAAAGTAAAATTCTGGGTCTGAATCATTAGACTTCTTGCAAAACCTAGATTCTGAATCAAGTTCAGAATGACGTAACTTCGAACATATCGTCATTCCAAACTTGATTTGGAACCTAGGTTTTAAGGTTTTGCAAGAAGTCTATTTTCTTTTATAGTTTAGATCCTGAATCAAGTTCAGGATGACGAAAGAGTAAGTTTAGGTAGAAATTTAAATTATTTTTTGAGTATTTTATTTACTATTTCAGAACAGTTTTTTGATAAAGTTGGAATTGAGATAACTCTTTGTAGTTGTACTTTCATAACTTCTTTATTTTGCTCATTTAATTTTGCATAAATTTTAAATGCCCCTGCTAGTCCTGATGCCATTAGTGCATTTATTTTATCTATAGCTATTATTTTATCTGCAACAAACTTATAACCAGAGCCATCTTTTGCATGAAAATATTTATAATTGCGTGCAAAAGCTCCTATTAAAGAGCGAACTAAATTTGGAACTTTTTCATCATAAACCTCATCATTTTGAAGTTTTATAACTCTTTGCAGTGTTCCCACTCTATGTGATGATGCCAAAATTGAAAAATATTTATTCATAACAAGAGTATCATCTTTATATTTAGTATAAAAATCATTTAAAGAGTTTTTTGCATCTTTTTCACTTATATTTTCTAAAATATCTAAAGCTACTATACGATCTGTCATACTTAAAGAGTTGTTATATTGACTTTGTACCAAAACAACTAAGTCCTTACCTCCATGTGCGGATAAAAGTTTTAATGCTCTGTTTTTTATAGCACGCTCCCCCATACTTGAACTATCTATTTTATTATTTTTTGGCTTATGAAAATTATTGTATATCTCTAAAAGTTTATCTTTATATATTGAGGCTAAATGTTTTGTTAGTTTTTCTTTTACTTCATATATCACTTCAAAATCAACAACATTTTGTTTTTGCATTAAGATTGATTCTGATGGAAGCTCTAATAAGAGAGCTTTAAATGATAAGTCTATCTCACTATCAAGAATATAACCATACGAAGCTACAAACTCCTCATTTATATCATATCCATTCATCATATTTTGAAGTGTTTGTATTGCAAAAGATTGTGCTGATTCATAGCGTACAAAACTATTTGTATCGTGTTTCATTAAAAAAGCATAGTTATTTTGTTCTGATTCCACAATAATTGGTGCTGAAAAATCACGATTTAGAGATACTACTGGTTTTTTACTCATTTGCCATGAAAACTCTTCATACTCTTTTGAAATTTTAAGAGTTTGGTTTAGTATCTCCTTAGCATCATTATCAAGTAGTGCGATTTTTAATGGGTAAAGATAAACTCTTTGTCTCTCCCCTGTTAATGTATTTGGAATTACTTGAGTTAATCTAAGTGTATATATGCCATCTTTAAAATCCTCTCCAACTAGTAATTTTGGAGTACCATTTTGATGATACCATCTTTCAAATTGGGCTAAATCAACTCCACTAGCCTCACCCATAGCCCATAAAAAATCATTTATAGTTACTGCTTGTCCATCAAAACTCTTAAAATACAAATCTGTTGCTTTTTTATAGTTTTTTTCACCTAAAAGAGTATAAATCATGCGTATAACTTCAGCTCCTTTCTCATAAACAGTAGCTGTATAAAAATTATTCATAGATATATATGATTTTGGCTGAATTGGGTGTGAAGTAGGTGAAGCATCTTCTACAAACTGTCTCTCCCTTAGTGCTTTTACATCGCTTATTCTTTGGACTTCTTTTGAGTTTAAGTCTGCTGAGAAACATTGGTCTCGAAAAACAGTAAGCCCCTCTTTAAGAGTGAGCTGAAACCAATCACGACAAGTTATTCTATTGCCGGTCCAATTATGAAAATATTCATGAGCTATAACACTCTCTATACCCATAAAGTCACTATCTGTTGCACACTCTTGATTTGCTAAAACATAGTGAGAGTTAAAAATATTTAAGCCTTTATTTTCCATTGCACCCATATTAAAACTATCTACTGCAACAATATTGTAAATCTCTAAGTCATATTCACAACCATATTTTTGCTCATCCCAGAGCATAGATTTTTTTAATGATTCCATAGCATGTAAACATTTAGACTCATTCCCCAAATCACAATAAATATTTAACTCAACCCTCTCACCACTCTTTGTTATAAACTCATCATTTAGCACTCCTAAATCTCCAGCTACTAAAGCAAAAAGATAAGATGGTTTTGGATGTGGATCGACCCAAGTAGTCCCATGTCTTGAGTTCATAAAATCATGACACTGTTTTTTGTTTCCATTACTAAGTAAAATGGGATACTTTTCTTTATCTGCGATTACAGTAGTTGTAAATACACTCATCACATCTGGACGATCTAAATATGGAGTTATACGACGAAAACCTTCAGGTTCATTTTGTGTACAAAAAATAGAACTACTTTTATATAAGCCTTCTAGTTCAGTATTTATATGCGGATATATTTTATTTTTGATTTTTAATGTAAAGTTTTTTGGAACATTTAAAACCTTTAGTTTTTCATCTTTATAATCATATCTTGTATCATTTAATTTTAAATCATTTAGATATATCTCTATAAGCTTTAAATCTATACTATCGAGGTTTATATCGCGTACATCACTTAATTTTTCTAATTTCATAATATTAGTAACAATTGTATATTTTTCAAAAAGTTCAAAAATCAACTCAACATTTTTACAATCAAAATCAGGCTTTTTATAATCTTTTAAATATATTGCTTTTGCTTCACTCATAAACTCTCTCATATTTTTTTATAATAATAGCATTATAAACAATAAATTATGCTCAAACACTTATCTTTTTCAGTGTTAGTTTTTAGTAATAAGGGGTAAAACTTGAGATATTAAAACTATGCTTAACCACTTTTTAAGTAATTTTTATGTATTATGTCGGACTTAATTTAAATGAAGGAATGGCATGAAAAGAACATACCAACCCCATAACACTCCAAGAAAAAGAACTCACGGTTTTCGTCATCGTATGTCGACTAAAAATGGTCGTAATGTACTAAGCCGCCGTAGAGCTAAAGGTCGTAAAAGATTGTCAGTTTAGGCAACTTTTATATATTGAAGACTCATAAAGAGTTTCAATATATATATAACAAAGGTAAAAATTCACACTCTAATTCAGTTGTGCTTTTTTATTTTTTAAAAAAAGGTACAAACAAGGTTGGCTTTACAGCTACTAAAAAAATTGGTAATGCTGTAGTTAGAAATCGCTCAAAAAGAAGACTTCGTTCTCTTTTTAACCAGCACTCCACATCTCTTAAAGATGGCTCATACATATTTGTAGCTAAACAATCAACAAGTAAAATTCCATTTAAAGATTTAGAGCATGATTTTAAAAAAGTATTAACTCGTGCGAAGTGTTTTACTTAAATTATTATGGCTCTACCAAAAGTTTTTTACACTTTTTGGATATGGGAGTTGTAGATATTACCCAACTTGTAGTGAATATGCAAAATTAAACTTTGAGAACAACTCACTTTTAAGTGCTTTTTATAACACTTTGACTAGAATACTACGGTGCAATCAATTATTCGATGGTGGGGTAGAATATCCGTTGTTAAATAAGCTTCATAAAAAACCTACAAAAATGGATATTGATTCTATAAAATATTGGCTTGTTCCCAACAAAAAGAACAAATTTTATATTATAAAAAATTTTTCATATAAAGGGTAATTGTGTTTGACAAGATGACACCAAATCAAAGACTTATGATAGCAGTAGCGCTATCTATAATATTTTTCGTAGCTTATACAGCTATTTTTCCACCAGAGGAAACTCAAGACGTTCAAAATACCGCAGTGCAAGAAGTTGGAATTAAACAAGATTCTACACAACAAAGAGTTGAAGAGGCAGCAGGACATGCACTAAGCGATAAAGAAGTTGTTAATGTAGCATCATCTAATAATATTTTAACTATTACAAATGAAGAATTTATTTTAAAAATGGATACATTAGGGCGTATCTCCTCAATGGAACTTTTAAATAATAAATATAACGACTCTGATGGAAATCATGCTCAATTAGTTTCAAAAACTGGAACAAAACCATTGTTTGTTAGGTTTTTAGATAATGATTTAAATAAAGAAGCTACCCAAATTCCTTATACCGCTTCTGTTTCAAATATTGAGCTTACCGCTGAGCCACAAAAAGTTGTACTGACTCAAAAATTATCAAACTTAACCGTTACAAAAGAGATAACTTTTTATCCTGATGGGCATTATGATATTGATGTAAATCTTTCAGAAGATAAAAGGCACTTTATATATCTAGGTCAAAGACCACAAGTTGTTGAGCAGATGATGACAGTTGCTGGAGCTATGGTTTATACAGATGATGAAATTGTGACAATTATAGAAGATGGTGACGCAGAAGGTCGTAAATCATTTTCAGGCGTTGAACTAATATCTGCATTTGATCAATATACAGCAACAATTATGTATGGCTTTGCAAAAGATACAAATATTATAGTTGAGAGAGATCGTGAAGACAACCCTGTAATATATTTTGATGCATTACAAAATATGAGCTTTAATGGCTACATTGGACAAAAAGATTATAAAGTGCTTTATAACATAAAGCCTGTTTTAACTAATGCGATTGAGTACGGTTGGTTTACATTTGCTTCTAAACCACTTTTTCAACTTCTCTCTTGGTTAAATGAAACTTTTGATAACTGGGGTTGGTCAATAGTCGCTTTAACCCTACTTATAAGACTTGTTTTATATCCTTTAACATATAAAGGGATGGTATCAATGGCTAAAATCAAAGAGATTTCGCCAAAGATTAAAGAGGTTCAAGCAAAATACAAAGGCGATCCACAACGAATGAATGCCGCTGTTATGGATATGTATAAGAAACATGGTGCAAACCCACTAGGTGGATGTTTACCAATGTTACTCCAAATTCCTGTATTTTTTGCTATTTACCGTGTACTTTTAAATGCTGTTGAACTTCAAGGTGCAGAGTGGGCGCTATGGATAAACGACCTTTCTCGTATGGATCCTACATATATCTTACCTATCCTTATGGGTGTATCAATGTATTTTCAACAAAAGCTTACGCCAACTAATTTTACAGACCCGATGCAAGAAAAAATTATGAAATTTTTACCATTAATTTTTACATTTTTCTTCTTAACTTTCCCATCAGGTTTGGTTCTTTACTGGTTTGTAAACAACCTTTTCTCAATTGCTCAACAGTTTATTGTAAATCAGCAAATTGCAAATGCCAAAGATGCAAGAGAAGCTGCTAAACACAGCGAGGCAAAGAAAGATGATTAAAATTGAAGCAGTTACCCTAGAAGAAGCTTATGCAAAAGCTGCTTCTAAACTAGGGTGCTCTGTAACAAGTTTACATATTGAGGTGGTACAAGCTCCTACAAGTGGGTTTTTAGGGCTTTTCAAAAAAACGGCTATAATTGTAGCTGCTAAAGGGACAAATGAAAAACCACCTATTAAACAAAATAATAATACAGAGATAAATAAAACACAAGAATCTAGTGCAAAACCCTCCCCTGTAAATAAAACAATTCAAAAGAAATCTGAAAATTTATCTGAAAGCTCATCTGAGCAACCTTTAAAAAAAGCTTCAAAAAAACCAGAAAAAAAACTAACTCAGAAAAAGAAACCAGCTCAAAAAGTATTTAACGATACTATTATGCCTCAATCTTTTGTAAGTATGCAAGATGATGGGTTTGAAGATATTGAAGATGATGATATTGATAATGATATGGATGAAGAATCATATGAAGATTTAATACAAGAAGAGACTAAAGATATTAAAGATATAGTGATAGAAGTGAAAAAAGATGTTAATGGACTTTTTGAAAAAATTTGTTTTGATATAGATGAAATTATTGTAAGTGTGTATGATGATTCTACAATACTTATAGAGTTTAATGGTCCTGATGCAGCACTTTTAATTGGAAAAGAAGGTTATAGATACAAAGCTTTATCATATATGTTATTTAATTGGATTAATTCAAAATATAAGATAGGATTGCGTTTAGAGATTGCAGAATTTTTGAAAAATCAAGAAGAATCAGTATCTCGCTACCTTGAAAGTGTTTTTGAAAATGTAAACCGTGATGGGCGAGCTCAAACTAAAATACTTGATGGTGTATTGGTTCAAATAGCACTCAAAGAGTTGCGTAATACATATCCTGATAAATATGTAGCTATTAGAACAACTCGTGATGGCTTAAAATATATCATAATAAATGAATACCATAACAACTAATAATATAGATACAATTTGTGCCATTGCAACAGCAAATGGCATAGGTTCTATAGCTATAATTCGCCTTAGTGGCAATGATGCTTTAGAGATAGCTTTAAAACTCACAAAAAAAGAAACATTAACTCCAAGATACGCAACACTCTCAAATATATATGATAAACAAAATGATTTAATTGATGAATCTATAGTTATCTATTTCAAAGCACCTTTCTCATTTACGGCTGAAGATGTAGTTGAAATTCAGTGTCATGGTGGTTTTATAGTTGCACAAGCTATATTAAAGAGTTGTCTATTATATGGAGCAAGACTAGCTGAAGCCGGTGAGTTTTCTAAAAGAGCTTTTTTTAATGGACGAATTGATTTAAGCGAAGCAGAAGCAATTGCACAACTAATTGAAGCAAAAAGTGAAGATGCCGCAAAAATTTTAGCTGCACAAATAAAAGGTTCACTTAAAGAGTATATTGAATCAGTACGTGATGAAATAATTCATATATTAGCCTATAGCGAAGTTAGTATTGATTATGCAGAAGAAGATTTACCAGAGGATTTAATACAGCAAATAAAAGATAAACTTCAAACTTTGAGTAAATCGTTAGAAAAAACCTTAAATGTTAGTAAAAGTCGAGAAGGATTAATGCAAGGTTTTCGAGTAGCGATAGTTGGAAAACCAAATGTTGGTAAAAGTTCACTTCTAAACTCACTTCTTAGTTATGAGCGAGCAATTGTAAGTGATATAGCTGGAACAACCCGCGACACAATAGAGGAATCTGTTAAAATAGGAACTCACTTAATCCGTATGATAGATACAGCAGGAATACGCGAAGCAAATGATGAAATAGAGCGTATAGGTATTGAACGCTCTCTTGAAGCTATAGAACAAAGTGATATAGTTGTAGCACTATTTGATAACTCACGCGAGGTAGATGAAGAAGATGAACAAATTATTTCACTTATAAAGAGACACTCTAAAGATAAAAAAGTTATATATGTTAAAAATAAGATAGATTTAAAATCTAAGTTTTTACACGATAAAATAAAATTTGATTTAGAATTAAACTCAAAAAGTGAAGTAAATGAACTTATTGAAGTTTTAAAAATTTATATGGATACTACAAACTCTTCGGATGAGATAATGCTAATTTCACATAGACAAATTTCAGCTGTTGAGAACACCATAAAAAATATAGAAGAAGCGTATGAACCTTTAGATGATCAAGAGTTAGAGATATTTTCATTTCATCTAAATGTTGCTGTAAAAGAGATGGCAAGTATAACACGCCCTTACGAAAATGATGAGATGCTTGATAAAATGTTTGGAAGTTTTTGTCTTGGCAAATAAATATATAGCAATAGACTTAGGGTTAAAAAGAATAGGGCTAGCTTATTCTGCGCATAAGGATATAGTAACTCCGCTTCCAGCAATTATAAGAAAAAATAGAAATCAAGCATCTGATGAAGTAAAAAAAGCTATTAAAGATTGGGAAATTAATACTGTAGTTATTGGTATTCCACTTGGTGGGAGTAGTGAAGATGAGATGCGTCGTCGAATAACACACTTTATGAATTTAGTCGATTTTGATGGTGAAGTTATTTATCAAGATGAAGCAGGAAGTTCACTTGAAGCTGAAAATTTAATCAAAGGTGAGATGAAAAATATCCGTGATGGGAGAGTTGACTCTATCTCAGCTATGATAATTTTACAAAGATACTTAAGAGTAAAAGTTTAATTTTTGTTAAGAAAATAATTCAAAACCTAAATTATCTTATTACTTTATTCATACCCTTTTTGAAGTAGTCTAAATCTTGATGTTGTGTTTGTCTCTACTACCTGCTCTTTTTTAGCTCTGTGTGTATTAGGTATAATTTCAATACTTGTAAAAATTTTTTTCTCAACAGGTTCAATCTCATGAAAAAGAGTAGATGCAATAAAAAATAGTACCATTATAACTACAATGCTTACATAAAATAATATATAATTTTTTATATGACCTGATTCAAAAGGGTTTTCCATTTATACTCTTTATATTTTTTTGAATGAAATTATATAATAAATAAGATAACTTACATTATTTTTATGATAATATATTTGAAAATTATTTAAGGACGCTTTATGCAAACAATAACTTTTAAAGGCACTACTGTAAACTTAGCAGGTGATGAACTTAACATTGGTGATGTAGCACCTTGTGTTATAGCAACTGGAACTGATTTAAATGATGTAGAGATTGGTGGAGCAAAAGATAATATTCAACTAATTATTACTGTTCCATCTTTAGATACTGACACATGCGCACAAGAAACAAGAAGATTTAATCAAGAAGTAAACGATTTAGATATTTGTGAGACAACTGTTGTATCTATGGACTTACCTTTTGCATCTCAACGTTTTTGTACAACTGAGGGTATCTCAAATCTAACTGTAACTTCTGATTATATAAATAAAGATGTTTCTCGTGCTTTTGGTGTTTTAATGGATGATAACAAGCTTAAGGGATTAAGCGCTAGAGCTGTTTTTGTGATTGATAGAAGTGGAGAAGTGGTTTATAAAGAGATAGTCGCTGAAGTAACTGATGAACCAAACTACCAAGCTGCTTTAGATGCAATTAAAGAAGCTAGATAGGTTTTATCATTTTAAAGTTCTAAACAATCACTAATTGAATAAAGACCAGCTTTTTTATCTGCAAGCCATGAAGCTGCACGGATTGCACCTTTAGAGAAGGTGTTCCTGCTTGTTGCGGTATGGTTAAGCTCTATAAACTCTCCATCATTATAAAAACCAACAGTATGGCGACCAACTATATCTCCACCGCGTAATGCCATTACAGAGATTTCATCTTTTGTTCTCTCTCCAATTTTTCCATCACGACCACTAATTCTTACTTTGTCCAAATCTAATCCTCTAGCTCTCGCACAGGATTCTCCAAGAGTAAGAGCAGTCCCACTTGGGGCATCTACTTTGTGTTTATGGTGCATCTCAACTATCTCAATGTCAAAACCATCTAATGCAGCTGAGGCTTGGTGAACTAAGTTATTTAAAAGAGCTACACCCAAAGACATGTTTGTGGCATAAAGTACAGGTGTTTTTTCACTAGCTTGTTTAAGCAAATTAAGTTGATGAACATTAAGACCAGTAGTACCAATAACTAATGGTTTAGGAGTGATTATAACCGCTTCTAAAAGTGCTTCACAAGCATCAGGAAGAGAAAAGTCTATAACTATATCACATCCATTAAGAAAGGTTTTTATATCTGTTGTAACTAATACAGATGGATCGATTGAGAAGTTAAGTTTGTTTCTAACAAATACTGAACTTAAACTTATCTCTTTTGTATCTAAAAGATCTTCAATTATAAGTTTACCAACTCTACCATTTGCTCCAAATACACCAACTCTAGTCATTTTATTTCCTTAATTAAGTAATTTATCTACATAAGATATCACTTGAAGTGCAGCAACAGCTCCATCTCCAGCAGCACTTACAACTTGTTTTGGGGCAGCTATACGCATATCTCCAGTTGCATATAATCCAGCAACTGAAGTTTTCATGCTTATATCTACTACCACTTGTCCAGCTTCATTCATATCACAAAGAAAAGAACCATCCTCTTGAAGGAGTGCTTGGTTATTTACATCATTACCAACAAAAGTAAAAACACCAGGCACTTTAAGATCACGAAGTTCTCCATCATTATTTTTAACTTTTATACCAGTAACACCCATCTTATCACCATAAACTTCATCAGGTATGCTATTTAAAACAAGCTCAATATTTTGAGTATTTTTAATTCTCTCAACTGTATTTGGAGCTGAACGGAATGTATCACGCCTATGGACTAAATAAACTTTTGAACAAATTTTAGCTAGATGCAGAGCTTCTTCTAAAGCAGTATCTCCACCACCAATTACTGCAACTTCTTTTCCTTTATAGAAAAATCCATCACAAGTTGCACAAGTGCTTACACCACGACCAAAAAAATCATCTTCACCGGTAAAACCAGCACGACGAGGAGATGAACCAGTGCCAATAATAACACTGTGAGCATCAGTGGTAGAGCCATCTTCTTTGTGAATTGTAAACAAATCACCAGTTTTACTAACACGAACAATATTTACCATTTCATGAATAAGACCAAACTTTTGACATTGTGCAGGCCATGGAGTCATAAGATCCATCCCTGTAATTTCACCAGTAACACCAGGATAATTTTCTATCTCTGATGAGTTCATTATCTGTCCACCAGGCATACCTTTTTCAAACATAGTTACATTTTCTAAGCCACCACGAGTTGTATAGAGTCCAGCTGTTAATCCAGCAGGTCCTCCACCAATAATTGCACATTCTAAAATTGCCATATTATATCCTTATAGTTGTTTTATCTCTCTTGAGAACTAGTATCATAATAATTTAACATTTTTAGACAACTCATCTAAATTGTCTAATTTTCGAATCATACTATCTTGTTTATAAAGAGTCTCTTTATATTTTTTTATAAAAAATATAGATGGGGATTCATATATATTAAATCTTTGAATAAAGGAGAGTGAGTTTTTTGTTCCACTTCTTAAAAAAGTTGTTGTTTTTGAATTTTCAATTACAGTATTGTAATAATCAATTGCAATAATTGGAATATTTAAATCAATTTTTGATAAAAGTTCTTGGGTGTTTTTATCACGAGAACTATAAAAAATAACTATATACTTATCTTCTTTAGGTATAAAAACATCACTTTTTTCATAAAAAGTCCATTTTTTAAAGTCAATAAATTGATACTCTGAAAATTTGTAGTTAAAGTAAGCAAATGCTATAGCGATTAACGCTGTACCAAAGAAAGAAGCGAGAAGAGTGGAAAGGGATAAGAGGCTTTTGCCCCTTTTTCTCTTTTGCACCAAATCTCTTTTATTAAAATTACGCTAAAAGAGCGTCAATTTTTTCAGTTAAAGCAGCTTTAGATTGAGCACCAACAACTTGATCAACCATCTCACCATCTTTAAAAAACATAATAGTTGGAATTGAACGAATACCAAATTTAACAGCGATATCTTGCTCTTCATCAGTGTTTACTTTACAAATCTTAGCTTTACCGTCAAAGTCCTCAGCTAGTTCTTCGATTATTGGAGCAATCATACGACACGGTCCGCACCAAGGAGCCCAAAAGTCTACTAAAGATATACCTTCTGAAAGTGTTGCTTCAAAATCAGAACCAGTTAATTCTATATATTTTCCCATTATATTTCCTTATGATATTTAATTAAAGGAATTATACACATAAAAGATAAACAGCATTTAATAATAATACCAATCCCCATTAAAAGGTAGGTATTTAAATGTCTACAAGAAACTTTTTTCTTTTTCTAAAAATAACACATTGTGTATAACCGACACTTTTTGCCATATTTAGTATTTTTTCATAATTTTGCAAAACTTGTTCAGGAGCATGAGCATCTGAGCCAAATGTTATTTTTATCCCTAGTTTGTATGCCTCTTTTAAAATATCTAAAGAGGGATATGCTTCACCTATTGGTTTTCTAAATCCTGCGCTGTTTAACTCTATTACCATGTCGGCTTTTTTAATAGCTTTTAATGTTTTTATAGCTAGTGAAGATATATTTTTTTTTGGCATATATTTGAAGATTTTTATTAAATCAATATGCCCAACTATATCAAAAAGTTTTGTTGATACCATCTCTTCAACTGTATCAAAATACTCTTGCCAAATTTCATCTATATCTTTATCAGCATATTTTCCAATAAACTCTGGGTTGTCAAATCCCCATTTATCTATGAAATGAACTGAGCCAATCAGAT
>JAMOMX010000166.1 GCA_027066935.1 Sulfurimonas sp.
AAATTCTAAGGATTCATCTTGGTTTAACACATTTACTGTTACATGAACTATTGCTTGTATCATTTTTATTACTCCTTAAGTTTATAGGCTCTTTATTTTACAGAAAGAAGTACATTAAATTTTATCCTGTATTGCTCTTTTAACTATTTTACACCTTCAAGTTTTGAGCCAAATAAATGGTGCGCATAACACATGGGGATAGACTGCATTGGAAACCTTTGAGGTTCACTAGATAAACTCGATAATTTACGACGATATTGCGTAGGTGATAAGCCAACTTTTTTACTAAAACGAGATGAAAAGCTACTAACGCTTGAATAACCTACCATTTCACATATTTTCCCTATGCTAAAATTTTCAGTTATTAAAAGTTTTTTTGCTTTTTCAATTCTTAGTCTCGTTACAAATGTATTTGGTGACTCTCCAAAGGTCTTTGTGAAGACTCTGGAAAAATGATATTGAGACATACAAGAATATTTGGCTACTTTAGTTAGACTAAACGGGTCTATGTAGAACTCGGCAAGAAAGTCTCTGCCTAGACATATTTTTTATATTGAAAGTTTTTGATCATAGTAGGCTATCCTAGTCGGAACTTTCATTTTATCTTAGCACACCCCCCTAGTTTTTATGCTTTTTAGTACTGATGAGTGTTTTGAGGAGATTACACAGATTGTTATGTAATCATTGTCTTTTAATAATACATCTGTACTTTTTAAAAATATATCTTGACCTAACTATAAGATACACGTTCAAGATAGCCATCTCGTTAAATGAGAAAGGAAATTATGCTTACTGTGAGTCAATTAGCCAAAAGATTTAACATTACACGATCAACTATTATTTACTACGAAAAAAAAGGAATTTTATTACCTTTTTCACGTTCAGAAAATGGCTATAGGTGGTACGGAAAAGCTGAAATTGATAGATTAAAGATGATTATAGCCTACCGTTCATTTGGACTACCGATAGTAAAACTAACCTCTCTTATTAAACGTGAAAATGGTCTTGATCAAGAAAGTATTTTGAAAGATCAATTTACAGCTCTTGAACAAGAAATACTTATATTGCGTAAACAACAAAAAGCAATAGTACAATTTTTAAAAGAACCTATTCAACAGGAGAATACGATGGTTACGAAAGAAAGATGGGTAGAGATAATGAAAGCAGCAGGTCTAAGCGATGATGACATGTTAAATTGGCATCGTAAGTTCGAGGAACTGGAACCCAATGAACACCAAAAATTTCTAGAATCACTTAGCATTACCCCAGATGAAATTACAAGAATACGAAAATTATAATGCAATAGGCTGAGGTGGCTCTACCCGCTACAAAGAGCCACCTATATCATGGCTTGGTATTTTACGAGAAATGATTTCGTTATTGCATGTACTGATCCATTTACCTCGTAGAGACATAACGCCCCAATAAAGGGCTTGCGTTAATTGCACATTGCTTAAAGCTTGAGATGCCCGACTTACGCAAGTCCTATTTTGATTGGCTTGTTAGGCATTTGTATATTATTCAGTAGCTTACCGCTATTTTTATTAGCACAATTTATAATGAAATTATAAACAACCCTCAACTAAAATTAACTTGCTTGTGGTTGTGCTATGACGCAAAGCAAAAAGGCTTTGTGCTTCTGGGTCTTTTAGAAAACCTTTTGCCTTTTCTTTAGAAGGGAACTCAATTACAACCATTCTTTCGGGTTTCCAGTCTCCTTCCATAACTTCAGCCTCAACACCTTGAACAACGTACCGCCCTGAATGTTTTTTTATAAATGCTGGGATCTTTTCAATATACTCACTAAATTTAGTAAAGTCATTTATTGTTAAATCTAAGATAAGGTATGCATTCATAGGCTTGTTTCCAATTAAATTCTATTTTTTATTACTCTGCCGAATGGCATACTGCCTCAATATTATGACCATCTGGGTCAATAACAAAAGCACCATAATAGTTAGAGTGATATATCCCCCTTATCCCTGGCTTTCCATTATCTTTTGCTCCAGCTTCAATAGAAGTTTCATAGAATAAATCTACCATTTTTCTGGTATTTGCTGAAAAAGCAATATGTATTGGTTTATGTGCTTCTTTATCTAAACCAAACCAGAATTTAGGTTTTCCGTTCTTACCAAAACCAGCCCAGCCTTTAATTTCTACAACTAATTCAATTTCTAAAGGAGCTAATGCTTTTGAGTAGAACTCTTTACTTTTTTCATAGTCAGATATTGCAATTCCGATATGGTCGATAGTCATAACCTTTCCTTAAATATTGCACTAATTTCTTTGGTTGCCTAACGCCGCAATAATGGGCTTGCGTTAATTGCACATTGCTTAAAGCTTGAGATGCCCGACTTACGCAAGTCCATAATTAATTGCCTTGTTAGATTTTGTTTTTTCTCGCCTCTAGTAAGTGAGCTTTAAATTCTTGAATACTATTTCCAATTTCTTTTATTTTTACGTGTTTTGGATTTATTGAAATCATATTGATTTTATTCAATAAATTGATATTTAATTCATTTTTCATAAGATCAACTAGTTTAAAATATTGCTCTATAAACTCATCTTCTTTTTCTTCAAGATCATCGTATGAGAAGCTGGTAAATATATTTAGTAACTCATAAATATCTTCATCTATAAAAATAGTGTTTTGATAAAAGAACACTGTTAATGAATCATTATTTTCTCGAAAGTCCTTTTCATCTAGGGATAGCCCAAGTTTAGCGACTAATACATTTAGCTCTTTATATAATTTAACTTTCTCTTGAAAAATTGGAAGTCTAAACTTATTAATTGATAGTCCCCACAAACCAACAAAGCCAGTTAAAGCTCCTATTAAAAACTCAAGCATAAATATTAACCCTTTTTAATCTAACGCC
>JAMOMX010000167.1 GCA_027066935.1 Sulfurimonas sp.
GGCAAAAAAAAATCATCCAAGCTATAAAAGAAAAATTAATTGAAAATCCACATGGCGGTAAAAAGCTAGTTGGAAATCTGTCTCCATACTATAGACTTAGAGTTCAAGACTACAGAGTTATATATGAGATAAACGATGAAGAGATAGTTGTTATAGTTGTAAAAATTAAACATAGGAAAGATGTTTATGAACAATAGTCTTTTAGAAGAAATCAATGAATTGGAAAATTGGAACTATTATAAAAAAAGTGACCTTTATGAGAAGTTAAACTTAAAAGACAATATATGTTTTTGCAGGAACGATAAACATGATGAATTTTACTTTGTTTGGTTTTTAACTTGTCAATTATATCATTCTGATATAATGTCGAATATTATTCATAAGGTTAAAGTTTGAAAATAGCAATAGAATGCAAATCTCCTTTGATGCAAAAATCATTAGAGCTTTTTTTAAGTAAATATCTTAGTTCAGTTAAGCAGTGCGATATCTTGGTGCGAGATGAAATTTGTTTAAATGATGATAGGTGCTTTTACATTTCAAATGATGTAGAGGCTGATTTGGTTAAACCATTTTCAAAATCTCAGCTTATTTTAGCTCTTGAGAATAGATACAAAACTATATCTAAAGATAATCCAGCAGAGATTGATTTAAAAGAGGAAGAGGAAGAATCTTTAAATTTTGAAATTTTACAAAAGCGAATAGAATATTTAACTCAAGAGTATCAACAAAATATACTAAAATCAGTAAAAGCATTTTATGAAAAGTAAAAAAATAACTAAAAAAATAATATCTGGAAAATTTAAAGGTAAAACGTTAACTCTTCCATCTAAAAATACTACAAGAAGCTCAAAAAGCATAGTATTAGAGTCTTTTTTTAATACAATTCAATTTGATATTATTGATTCTAATTTTGTTGAAGTTTTTTCAGGTTCTGGTTCAATTGGGCTTGAAGCATTAAGTCGTGGAGCTTCACAAATTTACTTTATGGAAAAAGACAGAGATGCACTTAAAGTTTTAAAAGAAAACATTGCATTGACAGACCCTCTTTCTTGTGAAGTATTAGCTGGAGATAGTTTCTCAAATATACAAAACATAATCAAAAACCTTCAAAGAAAAAAAGAAAATGCTTATTTTTATATAGACCCACCTTTTAGTATTCGTGAGGGGATGGAAGATATATATGATAAAACTATTAGCTTAATAGCAACACTACCAAAAGAGTGTGTAAAGATGATTATAATAGAGCATATGAGAGGTTTAGAGATTCCAAAAGATATAAATGGATATAAACTTAAAAAATCTAAAAAATTTGGAAATACTGTACTTTCTTATTTTATACCTACCTTTTAATGGGGATTGGTATTATAAACCTATAACTTGGAATAAAAATTGCTACTTTATAATTAATACAATAGAGTAAACCCTTTTTCTACTTCGACTAAATATTTGCTCGTTTAAGGGGTTTACACACTACTTAGGACTAGCTATGAAAAAATTTATACTTTTTTTACTTTTAATTTCAACTATATATGCCGCTAAAATAGAGGATGTATCAAATGTCGTTGGAGTGCGTGAAAATCACATCATTGGTTATTCTCTTGTAGTAGGTCTTAAAAAAACAGGGGATGGTACTACTTCAAAGTTCACACTTCAATCAATCGCTAACATGTTAAAAGCTATGAACATAGATATGAAGCCTAGCGACATCAAATCAAAAAATGTTGCAGCAGTTGTTGTTACTGCTAATCTAAATCCATTTTCTAAGCAGGGGGATAAGTTTAATATCACCGTATCATCTATAGGGGATGCAAAATCTTTAGAGGGTGGTACACTTTTAATGACTCCGCTAAAGGGGGTTGATGGTAGAATCTATGCCCTTGGTCAAGGTGCTGTAAGTATTGGTGGAAGAAATTCTGGTGCTGGTAGCGAATCTCATCCAACAGCTGGTATTGTTTATGGTGGTGGTTTTGTTGAGAGAGAGATAGATATAGATCTTTATCATCAGAAATTTGTAACATTATCGCTAAAAGAAGCTAATATAAAAAACTCTGTAAATATCCAAAAATCTATTAATAATTTCTATAATACACAAGTGGCTGTAGCTATGGACCCACGTACAATAAAGCTTAAAAAACCAGAAAATAAAACAATGATAGAGTTTTTAGCTGAGGTTCAAAATATAGAGATGGATTATCAAGTTAAAAATAAAATAATTATAAATGAAAGAACTGGAACTGTGATTGCTGGTGTAGGTATAGAGATAAAGCCAATAGTTTTAACTCATGGGGATATAACTATAAAAATTAAAGAGCAGGTTAATATGAGTTTGCCTGATGGTTCTATGATGATAGATTCTGATTTAGTTATTGGTTTAAACGAAAATGAGTTATATACAAAAACTGGTACAACAACAGTTGCTAATTTAGTTCGCTCCTTACAAAAACTAGGGGCATCTCCAAAAGATATTATCTCTATCTTAGTAGCTATGAAAAGCGCTGGATCTATCTCGGCTGAATTGAAGGTTATATAAAATGATTTTAAATATTTTGTCGATAAACGACGAAGCCTTAGAGAGAGAAATTTTTATTGGGTTTTGCTCAATAAAAAGGAGATAGATATGTACGGTTCAAATACAGTTGGTTTAAATGCTTCTTTAATGGCACAAAATAAAAACATTCCAACTATTAATGAAAAATCTGAAGATAAGCAACTAAGAGAGCAAACAGATGCTTTTGAATCTGTGATTTTAAAAATGCTTATGGATAATGCTATGAAAAATCAAGAAGATATGTTTAGTAGCCAAAAAGATCCAGGCGATAAAATATACAAATCTATGTATAGAGAGGAATTAGCAAAGGCTAGTGCAGGTGGGTTTGGATTTTCACAAATGTTATTTGATTATTTAAGCGAAAAAAGGTAAAAAAACTTCATTTATTTATTGTTTTGACGATATAGTACTATATAGGAAAACTCTTAGGATAGAGCAAAGGATAAATGATGATTTCTAAATCAAGTAGCGCGACCATAAGGAACGCTTACTCAGGTAATACAAACGATGTGAAACAGGCTGAGAAGGCTATTTCACAAAAAGCGGAAGCAAATATCTCTGCACAAGGAGATATAAGTAAAATAGATCAGATTAAGAGTTCGATTGAATCTGGTGAATATAAAATTAACTTAGAAGCACTATCTCAAAAAATTGCAGATGAGTTGCTATAAGAGTAAATAAAGGGTTTGAAATGTTGTCTTATCATCTACAAAGTGCATTAACTGATTTAAAAGATATTATAGAGATTACAAATGCAGATATTGCAGATATTAAAGAGGCAAATAACGAACCACAATTTGATAGGTTATCCTTAAAAGAGGAAAAAATAAAAAGTTTTGAATCCAAGAAAGCTATGATAGATCATGAGATTTCAACTCTTATGAGTGCCAATCCTGATACTGATTTACCAGATTTATTAAATGAAGATCAACATAAAGCTTTAGGTGAATTAAAAGAGCAATTAACAACACTAAGAGATGTAAATAAAAGATATGCAAAATTAGTCTTAGCAGTAAGCAATCTATACAATACATTTTTAGAACGCTTAGTTCCAACTGAGATGGATGGTTATGAGAAAACAGTTTCAAAAAACCCATCTCTTTTAGAAATAAGGGTATAAGGAGTTTAGTATGGCATCAATTTTTAACACTTTAAATATTGGGTATAGCGGATTAAATGCTGCTCAAGTTGGAGTAAATACTACTTCACAAAATATATCAAATGCAGAAACTGAAGGTTATTCAAGACAAAGAATTGTTCAAGGTTCAGCTACACCTATATCATCAGGTTCTGGACAAATTGGGAATGGTACAAAAATTGAAGACATTCAAAGAGTATTTGATAATTTTGTATTTGATAGATATGCAAAATTATCAGGAGATAAAGAATATGCAGATTTTACTGAATCTGCTTTAAATGAATTATCAACTTATTTTCCTGAGATAGATGGCATTGGTATTAAATCAGACTTAACAAACTATTATGATATGTGGCAAACATTTGCTGACAATCCAGATAATGATGCTATAAAATTAGCTCTTGCACAAGAAACTGTAGCATTAACACAAAATATTCAAGCAACTCAAGCTAAAGTTGTGTCACTACAAGATCAATTAAATGATCAGTTAGCGGTTAATGTAAATGAAGTGAACTCTTTAACTCAACAATTAGCTGATGTAAATAAATCAATAGAGATAGCAGAATCTGGCGATGGATATACTGCAAATGACCTTCGAGATAAAAGAAATGTTCTTGAGAGAAGTATTATTAGACTTATTGGTGGTGATGTTTATACAGATCAAATGTCATCAAATATTCAAGTTGATTCTTCATCTAATACGGTAAGTGGAAGCTATACATTGACTGTAAATGGGTTTAATATAGTTGATGGTTCAACTAGACATAAAATACATATAGATAATAAAGATAATCCAAAAGGGTTTTATGAGTTGTCATATGAAAGACAAGATGGTGTATTGTTGCCTATGGAAAGCTCATTGTCAGGTGGTAGGATAGGAGCTATTTTAGATTTACGCGGTAGTACCAATAAAGATAGTAGTTCAAGTGATGTTTTATCTAATGGGATACTTCAAGATACAATCAATCAATTAGATGCGTTTGCAGAAGGATTGATAGAATCAACAAATAATATTTATGCTCAAAACTCAACTAAAAATATGACTTCAAATAAACTTGATATAAGTCCTACAAACTCTATAGTTAATTCAAACTTAAATATAAACGAGGGTTCCTTTTCCATTGAAATTTATGATATAGATGGGAATATAGCTGCTTCTAGAGATGTAACAATTGATATGTTTACTTCTATGACGGGGACATCTGGTTCAAACTCTATCCAAGGTCAAATAGAAGCAAATAAAGATGATAATAATAATAGTAGTGGTATCGATGATATTGATGATTTTTTGCAGTTTAACTGGGCTACAAATGCTAATGGTGAAAACACTATGGAACTATTTATGAATCCAACAGATGCATCAAAAGGGTATAGTTTTTCAATAGTAGATAATTTAGTAGATGATAAGTATGCTTCAGGGACAAATTTTGCAGGTGCATTAGGACTTGGTAGGTTTTTTGATGGAGATAACGCAAGTAACATCTCTTTAGTTTCTGACCTTAGAAACAATCCAGCAGATATTTCAGCTGGTAAATCACCAATCTCTGGCGATAATACACTAGGATTAAATATGGTTCAACAACAGTTTGAGTCATATGAGTTTAATATTGGTACTGCTTCGTTTGATACAACTATATATGGCATGTTTGATATTATTGCTACCGATGTTGGAACTAAAACAAATACAGCAATTTTAAATAATGAATCAGTAACGGCACAATTTAATGCTACTGAGTTAGAGTATCAATCAATTTCGGAAGTTAGCATTGATGAAGAGATGACAAACCTAATTAAGTATCAAGCAGCTTATGGAGCTGCTGCAAAAATAATTACAACGATTGATCAGATGATGGAGACGCTGCTTGGAATTAAACGTTAGGTATTAGTATGCCAAAATTCAGCATAGGGATTTTAGTTAGTGTTTTTTTAATATCATTTTTTGGACTTTTTTTTTACCCTACTGATCCATACCTTTTAAATCCAAAAACAATTTTGTTATCTCCTTCGTATGAACATATTATGGGTACGGACAGACTGGGTAGGGATATATTTGCAAGAATTATGAAAGGTGGTCAAGTATCTCTAATAATTGGTGTAGGAAGTGCTCTAATTGCTTCGTTAATAGGCTTACTTCTTGGTTCTTTAGCTGGTTATTTTCGAGGTGGAGTTGATAAAGGATTTATTGTTTTAGTTGATTTATTTTTAACTTTTCCAACATTTTTTTTACTTTTAGCACTTGTGAGTTATGTAAATGCATCTGCATGGGTTTTGATAGTAATTATATCTATAACAGGCTGGATGACTACAGCAAGATTGATACGATCTGAGAGTTTTAAAATAACATCTCAACCATATATAAAAATACTTAATATTGCAAAAGTATCTAAATTAAAAATACTTTTTAAATATTACGCACCAATATTAGCCCCAATATATTTTGTTAGTTTTACTTTTGGAGTTGGTGGAGCAATACTTGCAGAATCAGGGCTTAGTTTTTTAGGACTTGGGATAGTCGCACCACAAATGAGTTGGGGGACAATTCTAAGTGGAGGAAAAGATGTAGTAGAGATTGCATGGTGGGTTAGTTTTTTCCCAGGTTTAATGATATTTTTAGTCACATTTTCACTTATAAATATTTCAAATTATCTACAACAGCTAACAAATAAAAAACAAATACAAAATTAAGGGCTTAAGATGCAAAAGAAAAATATAGGCAATTTTTTTATAGTTATGGCTAGTGTTATTATTGTTCTTGCTGGGGTAAACATCGCATCATCTATTGTGATTCCATTTTTACTCTCTTTATTTATTGCTATTGTATTGTCTCCCTCATATAATTACTTTAAGCAAAAGGGTTTACCAAGTAGTATCTCTCTTTTAATCGTTATCACTTTTTTAATAATATTTTTTATCTCTATAGCAAAACTTTTAGGTTCATCGGCGGTAGAGTTTAATGCAAATATAGGTTTTTATGAACAACAACTTACACTGCAGTTTCATAAACTTGTAGAATTTTTAAGCCAATTTGGAATAGTGATACCTGAAGAAGAGCTTACAAATATTTTTAATCCAAAAATAATTATGGGTTTTGCCTCTACCATCATTCAGGGGATGGGCTCTTTGTTGACTAATGGATTTGTGATTTTATTGACAGTTATTTTTATGCTTTTAGAATCACAAAGCTTTGTTAATAAGATTACAAATATTACACTTAAATCAGAAACAATTACACATATTCAAACTATACTGACTCAGATTAAAGAGTATATGGTTTTAAAAGCATTGATGTCTTTGGCAACTGGTATAATTATTTGGATAGGATTAACTCTTATAGGTACTGACTATCCATTTCTTTGGGCTATTTTAGCTTTTATGTTAAATTTTATACCAAATATTGGATCGATTATTGCCGCTGTACCTGCTGTATTGCTAACTTTAGTGGGATTAGATATATTTAGTGCGATGATGGTTGTAGTTTTATATTTAGTTGTAAATGTATTAATAGGCTCAATAATTGAACCAAAAGTGATGGGAAATAGTTTAGGTCTTTCAACATTAGTTGTATTTCTTTCTTTGCTTTTTTGGGGGTGGTTGTTGGGTATAGTTGGTATGTTACTATCTATCCCTCTAACAATTATGGTAAAAATAATCCTTAATGAGAACGAAGATACCAAATGGATAGCGGTTTTACTCGGTAATCAAAGCATAAGTAAAACAAAAGAGCAAAACTGATATACTCCAAACATGATTTTAATGATAGATAATTACGATAGTTTTACATATAATATTGTTGAGTACTGTAGAGAACTAGGCGCAGAGTTAAATATAGTAAGAAATGATGAGATAACAATATCTGAAATTGAAGCTTTATCACCTGAAAAAATTATAATTTCACCTGGTCCAGCTACACCTAATGAAGCTGGTATTACGCTTGAAGTGATTGAGTATTTTCAAGACAAGCTTCCTATATTGGGGATTTGTTTGGGTCATCAAAGTATAGCGCAAGTTTTTGGAGCAGATGTCGTTCGTGCTAAAAACATGATGCATGGAAAAACTTCAACGATAAAGCAAAGTGATCAATGTGAAATATTTAAAAATATTCCAAATGAGTTTATAGCTACTAGATATCATTCGTTAATAGTGGACAAAACAACACTTCCTAAAATAGTAGAATCTAAAGCATACTCAATGGATGATAATGAAATTATGGCTTTAAAAATAAAAAATAAAAATATTTATGGTGTACAATTTCATCCTGAATCAATAATGAGTGAATATGGTCATGAGATAATAGGTAATTTTTTAAAGTTATGAAATACAAACTCATCTTCCTATTATTATTAGGACTAGATGCTTTAAACCTAATATATCAAACATCTGAAATATCAATATCTTATAGAGAAAGTTTAATTCTTTATGGTGATTTTTCCCCTCTTCAAGCAGTTATAAAAATCAGTATCTATATCTTTTCTCAAAATGATTTGGCATTAAGACTTCCAATGATTTTAGCACATGTTTTAAGTGTAATTTTATTATTTAAGATATCAAAACATTATATAGAAAATGTAAGAAATAGACTTTGGTTAATTTTAATATTTATTTTACTTCCAGGCGTACTTAGTTCAGCAATTATAATAGACGCCGCAGGATTAATAATATTTGCATTATTACTATTTATTTGGCTTCATATAAATGGATACAAAAAAGCTTATTATCTATTATTATTAGTATTTGTCTTTATTGATAATAGTTTTGTATATCTATTTTTAGCATTAATTATTTTTTCTTTATATACGAAGAATAAACAGTTTCTTATATATAACACTATACTTTTTTTTATATCAGTGTTTTTATTTGGAATAGACGCACATGGAAGTCCAGTAGGTCATTTTTTAGATACATTAGGTTTATATGCAGCTATATTTTCTCCAATAATATTTCTATATCTAATATTTGTTATATATAGAAAATATCTAATAAAAGAGCTAGATATAATTTGGTTTATATCCTCAACAGCATTAATAATATCACTAATTTTATCTTTTCGCCAAAGTATTAAAGTGGAACACTTTGCACCATATTTAATAGTAGCATTACCTATAGTGGCAAGTAGTTTTATAAGTTCATACAGGGTGCGATTAAAACAGTTTAGAAAAGGGTACAAAATGATGTTTATCGTATCTATTATTTTGCTTTTATTTAATACAGTTGTTGTTTTATTTAATAAAGAGATATATAGGGTAATTGAGAATCCAAGAAAACATTTTGTATATAAATTTCATGTAGCAAAAGAGTTGGCAAAAGAGTTAAAAAGAAGATCAATAAATTGTGTAGATACAGATAAAAAAATGCAATTAAGATTACAGTTCTACGGTGTTACCAAATGTGATGATTATAAGCTAATTCAAAAATACATTAAAAACAGCAATGGAGAGAATGTAACAATAAGTTACACAAACAGACCTGTTTATTTTGCTAATGTTACAAAAATATACAAATAATATATCTATTACTTTTTTACACATCTAAATAACAGCAGATTAAATAAGATATGATAAAATTCTTTAAAATTAAAATATAGGAAGTTGCAATGGCTCAAAAAGCGATTAGAGAATATGACGCAAAGTCAATTTTAGCAAAACACTGGGATAAGTATTTTCCAGATTTTACTTATGCATACGAGACTGTTATGGTTCAAAATGGATCAGAATTAAACGAGGCTGCAAAAACTGCATCTTGGCTAAATGAAAAAACATTAGTTGCTAAACCAGATATGTTATTTGGTAAAAGAGGTATGAATGACTTAGTTCTTTTTAAAGATGTTAAGCCAGGTGATGTATCTTTAGCTAAAGCTGCTTCTTGGATAGATGAAAAATCTTCTGGTGAGCAAAAAGTTTATTTTTCATTTGATGGAGATACTCCTACTGGTGAGCCTAGTGTAGATAAATTAACTAATTTTATTGTTGAACCATTTACTCCGCATGAACAATCTGAAGAGTATTATGTTTCTGCTACATGTGTAGGTGATGATGATGTTATCTATATGTCTGCAGAGGGTGGTATAGCTATTGAAGAAAATTGGGATGCAAAAGTTACTGAAGTAGCATTTCCAATCACTGCAACAGAAGAAGAGATTGCAGAAAAAATCCGTGCAAATGTACCTGCTGATGTAGCTGATAAAGATAAGGCAAATTTTGCTGAATTTTGTATCGGTTTCTTTAAGGCTTACCGCGAGTTAAACTTTGCATACCTAGAAATCAATCCTTTTGTTATGCAAGGTAACAAAATTGAGCTTTTAGATATGGTTGCTAAGCTTGATGATACTGCTGGTTTCATGATGGTAGAAGAGTGGGGAAATATTGAGTATCCTACTGCATTTGGCATGGAAGCTAAATCTCCAGAAGTTGAGGCTATTGAAGAAGCTGATGCAAAAACTGGTGCTTCATTGAAACTTACACTACTTAAGCCAGAAGCTAGAATTTGGACAATGGTTGCTGGTGGTGGTGCTTCAGTTGTTTATGCTGACACTATTGCTGATATGGCTGGTATTGATGATCTTGCTAACTATGGTGAGTACTCAGGTGGTCCAACTACTGGTGAAACAAGATTTTATGCTGAAACACTTCTTGATCTTATGACTAGAGAGCCAGATCCTTCAGGTCGTGGTAAAGTTATGATTATCGGTGGAGCTATTGCTAACTTTACGGATGTTGCAAAAACATTTACAGGCATCATTCAAGCATTTGAAGTATACGCTGATAAGATGAAAGCTGTTGACCTTAAAATCTATGTTAGACGTGGTGGACCAAACTATGAAAAAGGTTTAAAAGATATTAAAGAAGCTGCTGATAGATTAGGTTTATATATTGAAGTTTATGGACCAGAGACACATGTTACTGACATTGTTCGTATGGCACTAGAGAAGTAAGGAGAAATAATGGAACAACTATATACAAAAGACACACAAGCAATTTTTTGGAACAATAACAAAACTGCTATCCAAAGAATGTTAGACTATGATTATACAATTCAGAGAAAAACTCCATCAGTCGCTGCAATCGTTGCACCTACAAGTGGAAATAAATTTGAAAAATTCTTCTTCGGTCCAGATGAAGTTATGATTCCACTTTTTAAAACTACAGCGCTTGCTAAAGCTGCTCAGCCTCAAGCTGATGTACTTTTAAACTTTGCATCATTTAGAACTGCTTATGATGTAACTATGGAAGCATTAGAAATTGGTGGTTTCTCTTCAATGATGATTACCGCTGAGGGAATCCCTGAGCGTTTAGCTCGTGGTATGAATCAAACAGCACGTGAAAAAGGTGTAATTATTATTGGACCTGCAACTGTTGGGGCTATCACTCCAGGTGCATTTAAAGTTGCAAATATTGGTGGTACTATCACCAATATAGTTCAGTCTAAACTTCACCGTGCAGGTTCTTGTGGACTTGTAACTCGTTCAGGTGGTTTATTTAATGAGCTTTCAAACATAATCTCTATAAATGCTGATGGTATTGCTGAGGGTGTTGCTATTGGTGGTGACAGGTTTGTTGGAAGTGTTTTTATTGATAATATGCTTAGAATGGAAAAAAATCCAGCTGTTAAATACATGATTCTTCTTGGTGAAGTTGGTGGTACTGAAGAGTATAAGGTTATTGAAGCTATCAAATCAGGTGCAATCACTAAACCAGTTATCGCATGGTGTATTGGTACAATCGCTAAATATTATGATTCAGGTGTTCAGTTTGGTCACGCAGGTGCTTCAGCAAATGCTGAGTCTGAAACTGCTGAATACAAAAATAATGCAATGAGAGAAGCTGGAATTCATGTTCCAAATTCATTTAATGAACTTCCAGCTATGATTAAATCTGTATTTGAAGGTATGAATTTACCTGAGATTCCAGAGCCAGAGATGAGTGTTTGTCCTACTGTTAGAAGAAGTAAAGAGTTTATCTGTACTATCTCTGATGACCGTGGCGAAGAGTGTACATATGCAGGTTTCCCAATCTCTAGCGTTGCTACTCCATCTACAGGCAAAGGCATCGGTGATGTTATTTCACTTCTATGGTTCAAAAAACAGTATCCAAAATGGGCAACAGACTTCATAGAGACCGTACTTAAAACTGTTGCTGATCATGGTCCTGCTGTTTCTGGTGCTCACAATGCAAAAGTAACTGCAAGAGCTGGCAAATCAGTTGTTGAATCACTTGTAACTGGTTTATTAACAATCGGTCCAAGATTTGGTGGTGCTATTGATGGTGCTGCTAAATATTTTAAATATGCAGATGACAATGGTTTAGACCCTAAAGCTTTCTTAAAGTACATGAAAGGTGAGGGTGTTCCAATTCCAGGAATCGGACACAGAATTAAATCACTTAAAAATCCAGATTTGAGAGTTACTGGTCTTATGAACTTTGCTGCAGAGCATTTCCCAGCAACGCCACTTCTTGATTATGCAAGAACAGTTGAAGCACTTACAACATCTAAGAAAGAGAATCTTATCTTAAATGTTGATGGTACTATTGGTATTTTAATGGTTGATATGTGGAGAGCATTAGGTTATTCAGAAGATGAAATCAACGAATTCATCGAATCTGGTACACTTAACGCATTCTTTATTGTTGGTCGTTCAATCGGTTTCATTGGTCATGTACTTGATGAAAAAAGATTAGCAATGCCAATGTACAGACACCCTATGGATGACATTCTTTATGATGTTCAAGTGGCAGAAAAAATATAATTAATTGTAAATTTTATGAATGAGATAATTACTCATTCATAAAATATCAAACTTAGATTCTATTACTTATTTAAATTTATAATATTTTTAGATATACTACTCTTATGAAAAAAGCTTTTACAATACTAGAACTTATTTTTGTTATTGTTGCGATAGGAATTATCTCCGCTATAGCATTTCCGCGTATGGGTAATGGGAAACTTCAAAAAGCTGCTGATCAAGTTGTTTCACATATAAGATATACACAACATTTAGCGATGGTTGATGATAAGTATGATTCAAACGATCCTAATTGGTTTGTTGAAAGGTGGACGATTAGTTTTGGTACTACTGTAGAAAATAATGGTTGGATTTACGATATAGCAAGTGACCAGAATGACAACAATTCAAATTCTGATTTAGTGGATATTGCAAGAAATCCATTAAACCCTAACAAAGTGTTGAGTGGATGGTTGTTTTTTGGTAATGCTGCATATTCAAGAGAAATGGATTTAAGAAATGAATATGGTATTCAAAATGTCACATTTTCAAATAGCTGTGCGTCTGGTAGTATACAATGGGAAATGTTATCTTTTGATCATCTAGGACGACCTTATCGTGGAAATCCTCATACACAGACTGCACCACTTTCTTCAACAATTAATCCTCAGGCAAGATTAATATTAAATGATTGTAATATAACACTTACTAACTCAGAGGGAAGTGCAATTATAGGAATTGAACCAGAAACAGGTTACGCTCGTATTTTATAATTCCCCACAAAGCTTAAGCGCAATCAAAGCAACAATTCCCTATAATTCCCATCCACAAACACAGAGACCTAAAGTATAGGGCTAATAAAC
>JAMOMX010000168.1 GCA_027066935.1 Sulfurimonas sp.
AGCAATTTAATATTAGAATATCAAATATACTAAGCAAGAGGGAATAAATAGGATTAAGATGAAAAATATAGCAATATTATGTTCAGGTGGGGATGTCTCTGGTATGAACCCAGCTCTAAAACATTTTGTAGAGTATTCACTTCAAAAACTATTAACTCCATTTTTTATTTATGATGGGTATGAGGGTTTAATTGATAACAATATAAAAGAGGTTGCTTATAAAGATGTAGCTGGCATTATAAATCGTGGTGGGACAAAGATTGGTAGTTCTAGAAGTCAAAGGTTTATGGAAAAATCTTATCGCAACATTGCTAAAAAAAATCTTGATATGTTAAATATAAATATGTTGATAGTTTTAGGTGGGGATGGTTCTTTTAGAGGGTTAGATGTTTTTTATAAAGAGCATGGTGTAAAATTTTGTGGTATTCCATCTACTATAGATAATGACATAAGTTTAACAGAGTACTGCTTAGGAGTTGATAGTGCTCTTAACATCATAAAAACTTCAATAGATTCTATAAGAGATACAGCTTCATCTTTTAAAAGAGCTTTTGTGATTGAAACTATGGGAAGAGATTGTGGTTTTTTAGCACTTGTTTCTGCATTAACATCTGGGGCTGAACTTTGTTTGATTCCTGAAAAAGAGTATAATTTAAAATCTTTAGAAGAGAGTTTTAAAAATCAGATAAAAAATGGAAGAAGATATTTTATCGCCATTGTAGCTGAGGGTATAAAAGATGATTCACAGACAATAGCTAACTGGTTTGAACAAAAGATAGGGATGCAAGCAAGAGTTAGTGTTCTTGGGCATATTCAAAGAGGTGGTAACCCTACCATATATGATAGGTTAATGGCATACAGATTTGTAAACAATGCTATAGATGCTTTGTTAGAAGGCAAAAAAGATGGCGTAATTTGTTACACAAAAGATGGTTTTAAATACAAAAACATTGATGAAGTGGTAAATACTCCTTTTGTACTAGACCCAGAACTTCTTAAATTTTTGAAAAATATCTAATGTATAAACTAAACTTTTATGTGCCAAAAAAAGAAAAAGAAAGTGTAAAACAGGCTCTTTTTGAGATTGGTGTTGGTAAATATAAAAATTATGACCAATGCTCTTTTGAAACACTTGGAGTTGGTCAATTCAGACCAATAAATGGTGCAAATCCTTTTCTTGGTAAAGTTGATAAAGTACAAAGAGTAGAGGAATACAAAGTTGAGATGTTATGTTGTGATGAGCTTATAAAAGAAGCTATAAGAGTTTTAAAAGAGGCACATCCCTACGAAGAAGTAGCTTATGAAATTTTTGAAATACAAAAATTTTAAATTTCCTTAAGTGATTTTTAGAGACAATAAACCATACTAAAGGTTGTTAAGTGCAAAAAAAAATTATTATAAATTTTACTATTACCATACTTCTCTTAATTATACTGGGCATTATTTCCATTGTAAAAATGAATGAGTTAGCTAACTTATCATCTAAATTATATGAACATCCATTTACTGTTACAAACGCTACAAAAACAATAGAAGCAAACCTAATCTCAATGCATAGATATATGAAAGATGTTGCCTTATCTAAAAATGTTCATGAGTTACAAATAGCAGTTGATAAAGTTAATAGTAGTGAAATTATTATATACAAACAATTTAATATTATATTTGAGAGATATTTAGGAGATAAACAAGATATAGAAGTAAGTTATAAAGCTTTTATAAAATGGAAACCAATTAGGGATAAAGTTATTCATTTGGTAAAACAACATAGAAATGAAGAAGCTGCTGCAATAACGAAGAACGAAGGTGCTAAACATGTAAAAAATTTAAATATTCAAGTATATAAGCTAATTGATTATGCACAAAAAAAAGCTACATATTTTAATAAAAGCGCAAAAGAAAGTAAATTTTCAGCTATTTTTCTTATTAGTATAATTTTAATTTTAATTTTGTCAATAACTGTGTCAATACTAATTGTTCTAATAAAAAATCTAAATAAAGCAGATAGAGATACAAAAGAATATTTTCACCTAATTGATCAAAATATTATGAGCGTTACATTAGACATAAATTTTAAAATCACTGAAGTTAGTAATGCCTTTGCAAGACATATAGGTTTTTCAATAGAGGAATTACTTAAAAAACCAGATGGCTTTTTGTATAGTGATTGTAGCAAAGAACAAGTAGATAACATATATAAAATAGCAAAAAGTGGACAAAGCTGGAAAGGTGAAATAAATAAAATAGATAACTCTGGCAAAAAAAAGTGGCTACTCTCCGATATACACCCGATTTTTGACAAAAATTATATAGTTATAGGATATAAAAATATATTTCAAGATATATCTAGTCAGAAAAAAATTGAAAAAATATCTAACATAGATGGATTAACAAATCTTTACAATAGAAGATATTTTGATAAAATATTTCAAAACCAAATTAAAATTTCAAAACGAAATAAATCTAAGTTGGTATTTGTAATGGTAGATATAGATCATTTTAAACAATATAACGATACTTATGGGCATCAAGCTGGAGATACCACATTGAAAAAAGTATCGGCATTACTTAAAGGATCTCTAAAGCGACCTGATGACTATACATTTAGACTTGGTGGAGAAGAATTTGGTCTTCTTTATTCTATAGATAAAGATAGTTTAGCCCTAAAGATAGCTGATACTATTAGAAAAAATATAGAGAACCTAGAGATACAACACAGTGGAAATTCAGCCTCAAAATTCGTGAGTGTTTCAATGGGGGTCTATATAATAAAACCAGATGCCCAAAATGACACTGAAGAGATATATAAATTAACAGACGAGTTGTTATATAAGGCTAAAAATAGTGGTAGA
>JAMOMX010000169.1 GCA_027066935.1 Sulfurimonas sp.
CAAACACTGGTTGTAAATGCATTGGCTTCCACAATGGCCTAGACTCAATATTTTGATGCAACAAAGATACACGAATTTTTTCTCTTATACTGTACGACTCAGTTAAAACACACGTTAACCATCTATTTGAGGTATATCCTTCAGGTTCTTCTAAAAACTGAAAATGTGTATGTGTTAAGGTTTCTTTATATAGGCTGAAATTTTTTCTGCGTGCTTTCACTCTTTCTTGCAACACTTCTAACTGGCCTCTTCCAATACCAGCAAGTACATTACTCATTCTATAATTATAACCAATGTGTGAATGTTGATAGTGTGGTGCTTCATCTCGTGCCTGAGTTGCTAAAAATATGGCTTCTTCTTTCATTTTCTTATCCTTACAAATGAGCGCTCCTCCTCCTGAAGTGGTAATTATTTTATTACCATTGAACGATAAAATTCCATAATCACCAAAGGTTCCACATTGTTGTCCGTTTACTTCACTTCCCAAAGCACTAGCTGCATCTTCAATAATTGGAATCTCATATTTTTTACCTATTGCTTTAATTTTTTTCACATTGTACGGCATTCCATATAAGTGAACTGCAATAATGGCCTTTGGTTTTTTTCCTTTTAACATACGCTCTTTTATGGCCTCCTCTAACAAGTTAGGGCATATATTCCACGTTTCGGCTTCACTATCAATAAAAATAGGTGTTGCTCCCACATAAATAATGGGGTTTGCAGTTGCCGAAAAGGTAAAACTTTGACACAAAACTTCATCTCCTCGCTGTACTCCTAATAATACCAATGCCAAATGGATGGCTGCTGTGCCCGAACTCAATGCTGCAACATGAGTATTTTGACCTATATAAGCCTCAATCCCTTTTTCAAATTCAGTTATATTTGAACCTAATGGTGCAATCCAATTGGTATCAAAAGCTTTTTGAATATATTTTTGTTCTTCCCCTCCCATATGAGGAGAGGATAGCCAAATTTTCTTATTCATTCTTATTTTCTCAATTTCAGCGTGAAAGTACTATTTTTTTATTTTACTTTTACCATAGGTAGTAAACTTCACAAAGTTAATTGTAAAACGTATATGAATTGTAATTATTTCATTTTTTAAAAGAAGTTCATTTTGCAGCTTATATTATGTTATAAAAAGAGATTATCTTGGTTGGGCTGTAGGGTGGTCAAGGGGTCTTGTGGTCGTGCAGTCGAAGAGTCTTGCTGTCGGCAATCGTCATTGCGAGTGAAACGAAGCAATCTCATGAATGGAACTACAAATAATGTATTGTCGTGCAGTCAGGGAGTCTTGCAGTCGAGTTGACGAAGACAAAGACGAAGACCTTAATCGTAGTTCTAAATATTGTCTGTTCGAGCTTGCCGGCAGGCAGGTGGTTTTTGTGTAATACAATGAAACAAAAAGTGTATCGAGAACTATAACGTTTTATTTTTTTATATGCAATATTGACAATTAATGCACAAAATATGTTAATAAGTATCTAACTCTTAAATATTTTAAAATAATAAATAACTGTTATCTTTGTAATCATAAATTGCAGTGCTCTGGTTTTATAAGAGCTATTATGAAAAAGAAATTAGCACTTTTAGAAAGTCCCTAATTTTACTCATATGTTGTGCACTTGCAAAGATCTCGGGAAAACATTCGTGTATTTCCGAAAATAACGCAAAAAGTTTGCTTTTTGTAGTTATATAAAAACAAAAGTCCTAAAGTTGGAGCTTTAAGACTTTGTACTGTGGTAACGCTAAAAGAAGCGAAACGTTGTTTTTTACTATACAAATGTACTATACTTCTTTTAGCCTACCTAAATTTTTAACAAAAAATTAAAATTCTTACACAATTGTAAGACAGTAGGTAATTTATGTTCTAATTTGAAACCAAAAAACACCCACATTTTACAAAAAATGTGATAATACAACCTAAGAAACGTGGTTTATAATTTACTGGCAATGGTAAAGGTGTATTTAAAAGCGTAGTAGTAAGGCCTCGTATAACTGCCTGTCGTAAAGTTATACAAACAAAAAATAAATAAAATATGGTTAAGTATAAAGTGATTAATAAAGTGAACCCGCAAGATGTAAATGCAGTTCAAAAGTTTTATGCTGTTAAACAACCTCAAGAAACACTCTCATTACGTGATTTTGGAAGGAGAATTAGTAGAGAAAGTACCGTAAGTATGATGGATACCATGGCCGTTTTGGAAGGATTATTACAAATAATACCTGATGAAATTGTGAATGGAAAAATAATTAAACTGGGTGATTTTGGAACTTTTAGAACTACATTATCAACAGAAGGTGCTGTTACTGAAGATGAGTTTACTATTGCCAATATTAAAAAACTAAATGTACGATTTAGACCAGATCGTGAGTTTGTTAGTAAATTGGCGAGAGTTCAATACAGTAAAGTTTCTTAGCAGGTTCCTTTATTAATATTATTTATAGAAGGTCTATTCGTAGACCTTCTTTTTTTGACTAATTTTTAGTGTAAATTACACCTTAGTAATTAAAAAAAACACCGTAGAAAAAATTAAGTTAAACCGTAGAACATAAAATTTACTAAGGAGAAAATAAAATTTACACCGGTGTTTATTTTTGTATGCATATTTCAAACATAAAATAGAAGATTTTGACGTTGACAAAGACAAAGACAAAGACAAAGACAAAGACGTTGACGAAGGCTTTTCTTGTCGTGCAGTCGTGCAGTCAAGGGGTCTTGCAGTCGTCATTGCGAGTGAAACGAAGCAATCTCATGATTGGTGCAGTCAGGCAGTCAGGGGGTCTTGCAGTTGAGTTGACGAAGACAAAGACAAAGACAAAGACAAAGACAAAGACAAAG
>JAMOMX010000170.1 GCA_027066935.1 Sulfurimonas sp.
AAAATAGCAAATAAGTGGCTAAAACTTACCTAAAAACTTATAAGAAATTAACACTAATCATGTTAAAATCTTTCTAAAATTAGACTCCCAGTCAAGCTGAGAGTGACGGAGAATGTAGTGAAAGAGTCTTTTGAAGTATTAGCTAGAAAATACAGACCTATAAATTTTGATGAACTAATTGGGCAAGAGAGTATTGCTCAAACTTTATCCTTAGCACTTGACTCAAATAGACTCTCACATGCTTATCTTTTTTCAGGTCTTAGAGGTAGTGGTAAGACTTCAACTGCTCGTATCTTTGCAAAAGCTCTTATTTGTGAAAATGGCATCTCTCATCAACCTTGTGGAGTTTGTCAAAACTGTATAAGTGCTTTAGAAAATCGCCATGTTGATATTGTTGAGATGGATGCTGCTAGTTCTAGAAAAATAGATGATATTCGTGACTTAATAGAGCAAACAAAATATAAACCAGCAATTGCAAGATACAAAATATTTATCATTGATGAAGTTCACATGTTAACAAAAGAAGCTTTTAATGCACTTCTTAAAACATTAGAGGAACCACCTCAATATGTTAAATTTATCCTTGCTACTACTGATCCATTAAAATTACCAGCAACAATACTCAGTCGTACTCAACACTTTAGGTTTAAAAGTATTGCTACAAATAAAATACTAAACCATCTCTCCCATATCTTAAACCTAGAAAATGTTACTTATGATAATGACGCTTTAGAAATTTTAGCCCGTAGTGGTGGGGGAAGCTTAAGAGACTCTTTAACACTACTAGATCAAGCAATAATTTATTCTAAAAATCATGTTGATGTAGCTACTGTTACAGATATGTTAGGTTTAGTTGATCCAAAATTTTTACATGACCTTTTTAGTGCAATTTTTGCTAAAGACTATGCAAAAATAGTTGAATTTACAAAGGTGTTAGAAGATTATGAAAGTGAGATGGTTGTAGATGAATTAATTGCTTTCATAAAAGAGAGACTGTATTCTAATGATGCCCTATTTTCAACTTTAATTATAGATAGATTTTTTAGAATTTTAAGTGATGCAAAATCTCTTTTTGCCATAAATGCTGATGGCTCCTTTGTACTCTCACTTATATTTTTCAAAATGATTGAAGCCCTTCGAATAAAAGAGATAGATCAGATGATTGAATCTCTTCAAAAAGAGATACAAAGAACTGACTTGGATGCTATTGACTTAACTCCTAAACCAACTGCTCAAGAAACTAAAGAGATTCCAAAAGAAGAGATAAAACATCAAGAGATAACTAAACCAATTACAAAGATTGAAGAATCTACACTAACTCCACCTACTGAAAACAAATACTTAGATATGTTTAATACTTTAGTAAAAAACATAAAAGATAGAAATGCACAACTTGGAGAGTGTTTCTCTACAAGTATCTCATTTATCTCTTATGAAAATGATATTTTAACATGGGAGAGTTGCACAAATGAAGAGTGCAAACAAACATTAAAACATGGATATCCAGCTATAAAACAACTTGTGCGAGAACTATTTGGTTTTAACACAAAAATAAAATATGTACTTTGCTCAAAAGAGATAGAAGTTAAATCCAAACAAATACAACAACCTATCATGAATGAAGCACAATCAGATTCAATGGTTGAAAATGCCGAGATAGGTGAAATCTCTGATAATACCAAAGATATAAACCCACCAAACATAAAAGATGAGCCAATGGTTGTAAAAGCGATAGAGTTGTTTGAAGCAAATAAGATAATAATACAATCTAAAATTTAATAATTTAAGTAATCTAAAAGTAAACTTGAATTATAATCTAAAACAATAGCCATAGGAGATGTCATGTATGTATCATCTTACAGCACTTATCTGCACACTAATACAACTGACAAAACTACTAGTAAAAAAATTTCTAAAGAGTTACCTACAGATAAATTATTTACTTATAAAGGTTTAAATAGTTCTCAAAATTTAGCTAAACCTGCATTAAATACTCCAGCAAACTATATATCAAGCCATACCTCTTTAAGCACAAAAGCTCAAATTCAACAACAACTTGAAAACAATAATTCAACCACTAAATTTACAATGATAAACTCACAAACAAAAGCTTCATCTGCTTATAATGATAATTCTATTATGTTTTCACTTATACCAAAAAATCAACCAACCATAAAACAAAACACTCAAAATATAAACCAAAATTTACCACAAGAAATTAAAGATATTAAAGAATCTTTTTTAAAAATAAAAATGCTAGACACTTATAACTCAAACAATAATTACTACCAAATTACCGCTTAATAATAATATCTATACTTTAGATACAATAAATCTAAACTCAGAGATAAAAACACATAAGTTTTTAGATTTAAAAAGAGGTTTATCTGATTTTTATATAAAATAATATTTTAATTAATTTCAATTAATTTTTTCTTAAGATTAATTAAAAGAATTTAAACTAAAAAAAAAATTTAAGATTAACAAAGTTTTTAAAGTGTATTATTTTGTAACACATTTGTATATAAGGATTGAATCTGTCAAATTTAACGCTTATTTTGCTTGCAGCTGGTAATTCTAGCCGATTTGAACTCAATGTAAAAAAACAATGGATTCGTATACAAGACAAGCCTTTGTGGCAATTTGTAGCAAATTCTTTGCAAAATTCAAATAAATTTGAAAAAATAATTATCACTTCTTCTAGTGATGATATAGCTTTTATGAAAACTTATGCAGATTTTATATTTGTTGAGGGTGGAAACACTAGGCAACAATCTCTTAAAAACGCCCTAATGCACGTAGATAGCGAATATGTATTAATTAGCGATATTGCTAGAGCGTGTATCAGTAATGATTTTTTAAACAATATAATAAAAGAATCAACATCAGCCGACTGTATAGTTCCATACATTGGCATAAATGACACCATCGTGTATGATGGTAACACAATAGATAGAGATAAGATAAAACGAATACAAACTCCGCAACTCTCAAAAACAACTGTTTTAAGGGATGCTTTAAACACAGATAAAGATTTTACTGATGAAAGTAGTGCAATTGTAGCAAATGGTGGCACTAGAAAATTTATTAAAGGCGATGAGGATGCTGTAAAGATAACTTATCTTAGAGATTTAATAAAAATACCATGTTTAAAACCACCATCAGCTGATATATTAAGTGGTACCGGCTTTGATGTACATGCCTTTGAAAATGATACAAAGATGTACCTAGGTGGTGTTAAAATAGACTCTGATTATGGTTTTAAAGCACATAGTGATGGGGATGTAGCAATACATGCTCTAATAGACGCTCTTTTAGGTGCAGCTGGAATGGGTGATATTGGGATGATGTTTCCTGATAATGATAACTCTTACAAAGATATCGATTCTAAAAAACTATTGTCTAGAGTTGTAAAGAAAATATATCACTTTGGTTTTGTCATAATAAACGTAGATTTAACAATAGCTGCTCAAAAACCAAATATTAGTGTTTATAAACTCAAGATGAGAAATGCCCTAGCAAAAATACTTAGATGTGAGAGTGCTAGAGTAAATATCAAAGCTACAACAACTGAAAAACTAGGCTTTATTGGTCGAAGTGAAGGAGTTGGTGTCATAGCAAATGCCAATTTAAAATATTTTAACTGGAGAAATTAAAAATTTGAAAATACTTATTATTGAAAATGAAATATATTTAGCACAAAGTATAGCAACAAAACTAGGTGATTTAGGTCATGTCTGTGAGCTATGCACTTCAACTAGGGATGCGATAAAGAGTAATAATTATGATGTAGTTTTACTATCTACAAACATAAATGGTCAAGACTTTAATCCCATAATAGATATATTTAAAAATTCCATTATTATTTTAATGGTCTCCTACATATCGAATGACACGGTTTCAAAACCACTTGCAGCTGGAGCAAAAGACTACATATTAAAACCATTTATGATAGAAGAACTAATTAGAAAAATTAATCATTATCAAGATTATGAAAATGTTAAAAAACTAAATGAAGCGTATGAAAAATATTTAGCTCACTCCTTTAATAGTATCCAAAATGACTATAACCATAATGAGATAAAACTTCCTGTTTTTATCTCTTCTAGTTTTCCTAAAAATGCTGATGCTTTTGCTTTTAAATATGCGAAAATTCATAATAAAGCACTGAATTTTATAAGCTTAACTGATGTAAGGGCAATTTCTGAAATTAATTCACTTAGCAAAAATTGTATTATTTATATTATAAACTACCAAATACTAAAAAAGAATGATAAAAAAGCTTTTTTTGAAGCTATATCTGATAAACAAGCAATAATAGCAAGTAGTGATAAAATAGATGATATAGAATTTGATATATTAGTAATTAAAAACGAAAGTAATGTTTTTGATCAAGGTGAAATTTTACCTATTGAAGATTATGTGAAATTTATTGTTTTAAACTATCAAGACAAATTTCCAGATACAGAATTATCAAAAAAGCTTGGAATATCTCGTAAAAGCTTATGGGAAAAACGAAAAAAATATGATATCCTCAAAAAAAAATAAAACACTTTTAATAGACTCTGAAGCTCTTTCAGCACTAGAATTACTTAAAGATGGCTTACTAGCGCCTGCAACAAAACTTATGAATAAAAAAATGAGTGAAGAGGTTCTAAAAAGCGGACTAATTAATGGGCAAACATTTCCTTTTCCATTTATTTTAGCTCCATCTGGAAATATGAATTATGAAGTTTTAAAATCATTAAAAGTTGGTGAAGAGATTACACTTTTATCTAATGATGGAGAGTTTGCTTACTTAACTGTAGAAGAAGTATTTAAAATTGATCCATTAGAGCGTATAGTACAAATTTATGGCACATCTGATTTCTCACATCCTGGAGTTCAAACTACACTTAATAGAATTGGAACACTTGCTATCAGTGGTGAATTTACAATTATTGACAAAAAAATCTCAGAATCTAAACGACTTATTGACGAAGCTAAAAATAAGATAAATGCAAAACATATTACAGCACTAATGATGGCTGCAAACCCACTTCATCGCGCACATGAACGCTTTATTCGTCAAACTCTTGATAGTACAGATCTACTTGTAATATTTTTACTAAAGCCTTATTCTGGAACTGACTTAGATTTTCAAATTAGAAAAGACTCATTAGAATACTTTATAGATAATTTCTTAACTAAAAATAATGTTGTAATTGTCCACTTAGAAAACAGTTATATCTTTGCTGGATACAACGAAATAATTCTTGATGCGATAGTAGCAAAAAACTATGGTTGTAATAGACTTACAATTGGTAGAAACCATGCTGGTCTTGGTATGTTTTATGATTCAAACTCAGATAAATCTATACTTGATAAAATAGTAGGTATTGATATAGAAGTAACCGTAGCTAGTGAATATGTTTATTGTGATAAATGTACAACTTTAGTTAGTAAATCTACATGTCCACATGGTCAACATCATCAAATTTCTTACCATTCAGATTCAATTTTAGAACTATTAGAATTAGGTGTACTACCACCTACACTTCTAATAAGAAAAGAGATTTCTGCTCATATTCTTTCTAAACTTTTTCCAAATCGTTTTAAAAATTTAGAAAAATTATATTATGACCTATTGCCAGTAGAGGGTCTTTTAGAAGAGCATACTGAAAAAGATTTTTATTTAGAATTAATGAAGCTATATCAAACTACTTCACTTACATAAAAGGCAAAAAATGAACTGGTTTTTTATAACCCTTGGATATAGTGGACTCTCACCTAAAGCACCTGGAACTGTTGGCACATTAGTATCATTGCCACTTGGTATGCTTATACTTATATATTTTGGAGCAGAGACACTTTTTTTAGCGACACTTTTAGTTACAGCTATAGCAATTAAAGAGATAAACAGATATGAAAAAAAATCTAATATTCATGATGATAAACGGATAGTTATAGATGAATTAGTTGGGATGTGGTTCGCTCTTAGCGTAGCTCCAGCGATTAGTATAAATATAGATGAAATATCAAATTTTGAAAATGGATTTTTAATACAGTCTGTTTTATCATTTTTCTTATTTCGTTATTTTGATATTACTAAACCATCAATTATTGGAAGAATTGATCGTGAAGCTAAAGGTGGAGTTGGCGTAATGGGTGATGATATTGTTGCCGGATTTGCTGCTGGAATCTTAAGTGCAATTATTTGGCAAGGACTTTTAATTATAGTATAATAAATTCTCAATATAAAGGTTTATAATTTATGAAACAAAAAATTTTATTTTTCATCCTACTTTCTATCTCTGTTTTTGCTTCATCTACAGAAGCTATAGCTATTGAACAAGACTCTTTATTGATAGCTGTCTTTGGTTTAGCAATTATTGGGGTTCTTGCTCTTTTTTTATCTTCAGAACAGATACGTAAATTAAAAATTGAGCAAAAAAAGATGCATAAACAACAAGCCAATATAGAAAAAAGGCAACATGATTTACTACTGGGGATGAGTAATAATATTTTGTCTATAACCAAAGATGCTATTGGTAATACAAATCAACTAATTAATTTAGATGAAAAAGAAGCTCGTTTAAAAATTCCAGATGTAATTAATACTGAAAATACTTTACTTGATGTAACTGGTGATTTGATTGAGTTCCTAAAATTAAAATCAAAAAAAGTTGAAATTAAAAAGAAAAATTTTAAACTTGAAAATTTACTAAATGATATCCTTGGTCAAACTAGAGCCAATTATAAAGATAGCAATATTGAATTAATTTTTGATGTAGATGACAATATTCCAGATACATTAATTAGTGACACTTTAAGTATCTCAAAAATATTAGTAAATATACTTGATTTTTGTATATTAAATAAATCAAAACAAATTGTACTACAAGTCTCAAAAAGAAGTAGATTTAATACTGAACCAACACTACATTTTATTTTATATACTGATATGAAAGTGAAGATAAGTAATAAAATTTTTAATACACGATATAATGAAAAAACAAAAAAATATGACGGCATCTCACTATTTGTATCAAAAGAGCTATCGCTATTACTAGATGGTATTTTAATAGCTAGAAACGCTAATGATTCAACTGCTGAATTTGTTTTAACATTACCATATTATCCTGTTAAAAAAGAATTTTTAAATAAAATAAAATTAGGGGTTAATGTTCTAAATGCAAAAAATATTTTTCTTGTAGATTCTTTTTACCAAAGTACATTATCAATACAAAAAATACTTCAAAGTTTAAAGTTTCAAGTTGATATCAAAACTAAAGATGAATATTTAAAAAAACTGCCTGACTTTTCCAATTATGACACAATTATATTAGATGAAAAACTTGTAACAGACCAATTCATTCAAGAGGTAACTTTAGTTCAAAAAACAAGAAATTTAAAAATAATAATATTAACTAATGTGTTTTCTAAAGAAAAAGAGATAGATATAGAGTGTTTAAAACTAAATAAACCACTTACAAAAGAGAGCATCTATTATACACTGCTCAATGATCAAAAAAACTCCCAAGATGATGAAAATACAAATTCTAAGCAAATATTAAAAATTCAAAAAGAACGATTTAAAAATACTCCAAATATCTCAATGTCTGATTTTATAGATTTTGCAGATACAAATTTATTGATAGTTGAAGACAACCTTATCAACCAAAAAGTATTAATAAGTATGTTAAAAAAATCTAAAATAAATATTACTATTGCAAATGATGGACAAGAGGCGATAAATATTTTGTTTTCACAAAAAAAATTCGACTTAGTACTTATGGATATAAATATGCCTGTTATGGATGGATATTTAGCAACTCGACGAATAAGAGAAAACTCAGGTTTAGATAACACACCAGTTGTAGCACTAAGTGCATTAACTGCATCAGACGAAATAAATAAAATTTTTCACTCAGGTATGAATGGATATTTAGCAAAACCATTTAGTAAAGAACAACTGTATACAGTTTTTAATACATTTTTAGTAGATAAAAAAATTGTACCTACAAAAAAAGACAATAAAGTAGAAGAAGAGGAAGAAACAAAAATTGTAAATCTTGATGGTTTAAATATTGTTAAAGGGCTAGAGCAAACAAATGGAAATGTTATCTTTTATATTGAGATATTAAAAGAATTTTTAGATTATTACGGTCAAAGCGACTCAGTGTTTGAAGGGCTTATTGAGGACCATAGATTTGAGCAAGCAAAAATGTTATGTCTAGATATAAGAGGATTATCTGGTTCAATTGGAGCAAATGAACTTCAAGAGTTATCTAGTGAAATTATCCAAATGATTATATTTAAAAAATTCGACCTACTCCCTAGTTCTATTGAAAATTATACACAAACAATCTCTACATTAAAACACTCAATAGATAAATTTATATCTGCTCAAGCATAAAAAGATATCTAATTTTCTTTGTAGATGGAGATTGAAGGATATGCAAACTCTAAATTATTTTTCTCAAATATCTCCATCATTTTAAACATTACATCCTCCTTAACCTCTAACCACTCATTCCATACAACTGTTTTTGAAAAACAATATACTAAAATATTTATACTTGAATCACTAAAATTATCTAAATAAACTAATAATGTTTTTTTAATTCCATGAGAATCTTCACGAGAGATTATTTTAGTCTCATTACGTTTGTCTACATTTATCTTTGTCTCTTGTGAAGCTATTTTTGGATGATATAGTAACATCTCTCTAATCTCATTTACTGCATTTTTTATATCTTGTGATTTTGAATCATACTTTATACCAAGACTCATCTTAATTCTACGCCCAAGACGACGTTTGTTCCAATTTTTTATATCTGCATTTGCAAGGTTTGCATTGGGAATTGAGATAAGTGCATTATCAAAAGTTCTCAGAGTTGTTACACGAAGTCCAATCTCAACTACAGTACCCTCCTGTCCATCAGCAACTATCCAATCCCCTTGAGAAAAAGTATCACTAAGCAAAATTGATAATGTGCCAAAAAAGTTTGCAAGAGAATCTTTTGCAGCTAACGCAATAGCAAACCCGCCAATACCAAGACCCGATAAAACAGCAGTTAAGTTAACTCCAGCTGAGTGAAGAACAAACAATAATCCAAGTATTAAAATTATAAAATTAACAATCTTCACACCAATATTTATAACTTCATTTTTAATATTATTACGAGAACTATCTATATTTGTAATTTTTATTTTAGCAATTGTATTTAAAATCTTATATACCGTAAAGGTAAATAAAATACTATAACCCATACTAAATAACATATTTGAAATTTCATAAGAAACAAAATCATTATATGTGTATATAATCAATTCTAAATTAATCAAAATAAGTGTTAGTTTTACTGGTTTTTCAATACTTTTTAATATATCTGATGAATATTTCTGAATATATTTTATCCTAATAATTAAGTTTTTAAATAGTTGAAATACATATTTTCTAATTAGATAGATAAACCCTGTTATTAATAACATAAAAATAATTTTTACAATACTCAATTGAACAATAGCTAGAGATTCATTGATACTTTTAGCAAATTCTGAATTATTAATCTTCATAACTGGACCTAAAAGCCCATATTTGGCGTATTCATTTAAACTATACATCTGTTTATCATAAAAAGAAAAATACTTTATGACATCATGATTCATGTCGAGAACAGCATAAAAATCTTCTATATTTTCTTTTATATCTTTATATCTTTTAAAATCTATATTTAAATTCAATTTTTCCATATAATCTTTATTAGCCACTTTAGATATATCAGCTTGATTTTTAGTAAAAAGATTTGTTGCGTATTCTTGATACTCATTAAAATCATACCTATCTAATGCTTTTAATAATTTTTTAATCATATTAGTTTGCATATCTAATACCGTATATGTTTTTATTAAGACTTCATCACGCAATAAGGCATATTTGTCACCTAATCGTTTGTTTAATGTCATAACTTTTTTTAAAGCAAAAATATCTGACTTATACTCTTTGGCTTCATTTAAATATTCTAACTTATTACTTAAGATATAATCAATATTTTTTTTATACATCAACTCTTGTTTCTTAACTAAGTCAAGCATTGTTGTTTGATTTAAATCATCACTATTCATCTGTTTTATAATTTTTAATTGCTCTTTAACAAATGGTGTAAAATTGTCATTAGATAAAAGTAAGAATGGAATAAATAATAAAAATAATATTTTATTCATAAAAATTATATTCCCTCTGCAATCATTGCATCAGCAACTTTTTTAAATCCTGCAATATTTGCACCATCTACATAGTTACCCTCAACTCCATAATCTTTAGCCGTTAAAGCTACCCTTTTTGCAATTTGTTGCATTGTTAATTTTAATTTTTCATCAACTTTTTCAAAACTCCATCTAGACATAGCCGCATTTTGACTCATCTCAAATTCACTAACAACTACACCACCAGCATTTGCAGCTTTCGCTGGAGCAAAACAAATTTTATGAGATAAAAAATCATTTACAGCTTTAGGAGTTGATGGCATATTTGCTCCCTCACTAACACTAACACAGCCATTTACGATTAAGTTTTGGGCATCTATACCTGTAAGTTCATTTTGTGTAGCACAAGGAAATGCTGCATAACATGGTATATCCCAAACAGCATGTCCGCCATCTGGATATTCCTCTATGGGAATATATTTAGCTTCTGGATGAGTTGCAATATATTCTTCTAGCGAGATTCTTTTTTCTAGCTTCATCTCTTTAAGTAAACATAAATCAATACCTCGTGAATCATGTATAGTACCTTTAGAATCTGAACATGAAACAACAATAGCACCTATCTCTTGAAGTTTTTCAATAGCATGAATCGCAACATTTCCAGCTCCACTTACTGTACAAATTTTTCCATCTAATGGTTCTTTATTTTCCATCTCTAGCATAGTTTGTGTAAAATATACAACACCAAAACCTGTAGCTTGTGGTCTCATTAGTGAACCACCAAACATAAAAGGTTTCCCTGTTAACACACCCTCATAAGTAGAAGTTATTTTTTTATACTCTCCAAAAAGATAACCTATTTCACGACTACCAACACCAATATCACCAGCAGGAATATCTATACGCGAACCAATATATTTATGAAGCTCCACCATAAATGATGAGCAAAATTTCATAATTTCAAAATCGCTTTTACCTTTTGGATCAAAATCGCTACCACCTTTAGCACCACCAATTGGTAGACCAGTAAGTGCATTTTTTAAAATTTGCTCAAATCCTAAAAATTTTAATACACCCTCGTTAACTGTTGGATGAAAGCGTAAACCACCCTTATATGGACCAAGCGCGTTGTTAAATTGTACCCTATAACCAGTATTTACTTGAACCTCATTATTATCATTTAACCATGTTACTTTAAACTTAATAATTCTATCTGGGACAACAAGCCTATCTAAAATCGAATGTCTTGCGTATCTTTCATCAGATTCTAATAAGGGAGCTATAGAGTAGATCACCTCCTCCATCGCTTGAAAAAAAACATTGTTCTCTTCACAGTTTCCATTCTCATACTTTTTAATTTTATTTATTGCTATACCCACATTTAAAACCTTATTTTATATTATTTTATTGTAGCTATTTTTTAGTTAACTAATGCTTTTAGTAATTTTACTTATAAAAATTACAATATAAACTGTTATAATTTCAAATTAAATTAGGATTTTAACAATGATTACATATACGATTATACATACTATACATATATTTTCTGTATTTATATACGGTGGATTTTTATTTGTTGATGTATTGTTTTTGAGCAAAATGAAACAAAATTTAGATGAAGATGAATCAAAAAAGGCTCGAGAAGCTATAATGATACATGTAAGAAAAGTAGTACCATACTCTTTAATGATAGCAGTAGCTTCGGGAATCTACCTGTTTATGCAAACTTTTGGTCAAATTACTGAAGATGGATTTACATATTTTCAAATACTCTTAAGTGCAAAAGCATTTTTAGGTTTATGGCTTGGATTTCGTGGAGTAAATCAAAAATTATTCGGCATACAACCATGGGTGTTTAAAAGTCACTTATTTCCTTTTATATTAGTAGTTATAATTATACTATTATCACAATTTATGTATATTTAAATATTAATATTCTCTTACTTATATGGCAATTTGTCATATTTTTAAACTTTAATATTACAAGGTAGTATAATTACTTAATTTTAAACAATTAAGGCAATTTTATGGCTAATAAAAAAATTTTATTTGAGTGTCAACACTGCGGATTAACTACTCCTAAATGGATGGGCAAATGTACAAACTGTGGTGCTTGGGACTCACTTATAGAGCTAAATGAACATCAACAAGATGTAGTTAAAAAAACAAAATCAGCCTCCTCTAACTCATCAAAAGCTGTAAGTATCAATGAGATTAAAGAGGAAGAAGTGTTTAGATTTAGCTCAAACGATATTGAGCTTGACAATGTGCTAGGTGGTGGGATAGTACCAGGCTCTTTAACTCTCATTGGGGGAAGTCCTGGTGTTGGAAAATCTACACTACTCTTAAAAGTTGGCGGTGATATCGCTAGTAGTGGTAAGAATGTGCTTTATGTAACAGGGGAAGAGTCAGCCGGTCAAATAAAACTTCGCGCAAATAGACTAAATGCTAATAACGATAATTTATATCTTCTTAGTGAAATAAGACTTCAACAAGTTTTAGAAGAACTTCAACATAGGACTTATGATTTTTTAATCATAGATTCCATCCAAACGCTATATTCCGAAGATATTACATCAGCACCAGGTTCTGTGACACAAGTAAGACAAATTACTTTTGAACTTATGCGTATTGCAAAAGAGAGAGATTTATCCATCTTCATCATTGGCCATATTACAAAAGAGGGTTCTATAGCTGGTCCTAGGGTATTAGAGCATATGGTTGATACTGTACTATATTTTGAGGGAGATTCATCTCAAGAACTTCGTATACTAAGAGGGTTTAAAAATCGTTTTGGTCCAACAAGTGAGATAGGTGTATTTGAGATGAGAACTGAGGGGTTAATTCCTGCAACAAACATTGCATCTAGGTTTTTTAACCGAGATTCAAAACAACCTGGTTCTGCTCTTACCGTAGTTATGGAAGGATCTCGTCCTATTATTTTGGAGGTTCAAGCACTAGTGAGTGAATCACATACACCAAATTCAAAAAGACAAG